>JBGPIJ010000170.1:0-6417 GCA_041484865.1 Gemmatimonadota bacterium | reverse complement strand
GCGACGGGGTGCCGGCTGGTCGAGCGCCGTCCGGAAGCGGTCGCCGCGGGGCTCTGCGACGTGCTCCGCGGTCCCGGCCGGGTGGACGGCGGGCTCGTGCGCGCCGCCATCTCCACACAGCGTGTCGCCGCACAGGTCATCGCGGTATATCGCGACGCCATCGCGCGGCGCCGGGATCTCACCCCGTCGCCGTCCGCCGGGCCGGCGGCGTCTCGGTGATCAGCAGGGCGAGGACGAGCAGATAGATCCCGTCGGACACGGCAAAGCCGATTGGGAATGCGAGTAGGCCCTCGGAACGGAGCAGCAGCCAGGCGGTCGTGAGGCGCAGGGCCGCGCGCGCCAGCGACAGAGCGGCCAGAGTGCGATTGCGCATAGCGGCGATGAAGTGGCGCTCGAGCAGCGATGCGCCCATGTTGACGACGTACGCGAACGACAGCGCCCGCAGGACCCTCGTGACGGAGAACGCATCGGCGGGCGTGAACCGCCCGTGGCCGAGCAGGAGCCGCACGACGAGTGGGGCGCTCCACGCCAGCAGCGCCGCGATCACCGCTGCCAGGCCGAGCCCCTTTCCGAGAACGCGCAGCGCGTCGCGCCGCGGAGGCGCCGCCCCGGTCATCGTCACATGAGCGGTCCAGCGCGCGAGCATCAGCGGCACGAGGGCTCCGTCGAACAGCACGCCCGCCACCGAGAACAGGCGCATCGCAAACTCCAGGTGCGACACCGCCCCGACGCCGAGCGAGACGGCCATCAGGCGCTCGACGAGGGGCGCCGCTCCGATCGCCGCGGTCGCTCCGGTTTGCGCCAACGCGGCGCGCGCCAGCTCCCGCGGGGGCGCCGGTTGGGCGGCGGGATCGGGCGGCAGGTTGTGCCGCAGCGCATGGCGGAGCCACCAGACCCGCGACGCTTCGCCCGCGCCGAGGCCCAACGCCACGCCCCACAGGCTCCCGCCGAGCGGCACCAGCGCGATGCCGGCCAGCGCTCCCGCCCCGCGCCACAGCATCGAGCCCGTCGCGCGGGCGATCTCCCATTGCGAGATCAGGGCGCCGGAAAATGCCGCCGCCGCACACCACGCGAGGGTGAGCGGCGTAAAGCAGATCGCATACTCGAGGATCGGGCGCCGCAGCGCAGGCGACGCGAGCCCGACGAGAATCGGCACGCACACGAGCCACACCACGAGCCCCGCGCCCGCGCTGCCTCTGGCGGCGACGTCCAGATAGCGAAGGGCGCTGCCCTCGCGATGGTGGATCTCGCGCGCGGCGAATGGGACAATCGCCTGCTCCACTCCCATGCCGAGCGTCCCCGCGAGAAACAGCACTGCGCTATACGCGATGAAGTAGGCATCGGTCCGCGGGCCGGACCCGAAGAACGCCGCGATGAGAATGGGGACGAGAAACGCGGGTGCGCGCGCGACGGCGCTCACCAGCGCCAGGTAGAGCCCTCGCCGGGCGGAGGCTATCACGTTAAGATCGGGGACCGGATGCCGTCACTCGCGCGATTCCGCAACCTCGCCCTGGCATTGGACCCCGGCATTCGGCGCATCCGCACCGAGATTCAGCGCCTCGCCGCCCCGCTTCCTCCTGCCGACCGGGTGCTCGATCTGGGCAGCGGCCAGGCCCCGTATGCGAACCTGTTCGAGCACCGTCAGTACGTCACGGCCGATCTCTTCGCTGCCGCGGACGTGCGCTGCGACGCCACGCAGCTGCCGTTCCGGAGCGAGTCGTTCGACCTCGTGCTCTGTACCGAGGTGCTCGAGCATGTCCCGGACCCGGACGCGACGCTGCGTGAGATCCACCGCGTCCTCGGGGAGCGCGGAGCCGTCATCCTGACGACGCCCCTGACGTGGGGTGTGCATGCTCAACGGGACTTTCACCGCTGGACGGAATCAGGCCTGGTCCGGCTGCTCGAGAAGCATCGGTTTCATGTGCGCGCGATCCGGCCGCGAGGGGGTCTGTTCCTCGCCATGGCGGGGCTGTTGCTGGTGGTCCCCTGGCAGGTGCTGGGCGAAGCCCGCGAGCGCGCGTGGTGGCAAACGTATCTCTTCGCCCTCGCGTACAGCATGCTCGTGATTCCCTCGCTGCTCCTGGCCGCGCTCGACTCGCTCGACCGGCGCAAGCACTTCACCCTGGGGTACGTCGTCCTGTGCGAGCCCGCCCGGGACGGAGCCGGCTCGCGCTGAGCCCCGAGGCGCGTCAGATCAGCCCTGCTCGGTGCGCCGCATCGCCGCGGGCTGCAACCGGAGCGCCTGGAGCTGCACTTCCGCGGCTTCTCCCATCGCGATCAGGAGGGCGAGCGCGGCGCCAAGCACGGCTGCGGTGAGACCCCACATGCGTCCGCTCGGCGATGACTTCCGCACGGGCTCGATGGGCGAATCCACCACCGTCAGCGCCGGAGTGTCACGGACTTCCTGAATGCGGGCCTGCTCGAGCTGGCTCCCGAGCTGCGCGTAGATGACCTGCACGCGATCCACCTCGCGGCGCAGCCGCGCGTCTTCGAACTGCAGCTCGGGTGACGCCAGGTTGTGGTTCCGCTCGTAGAACCGGCGGAGCGCGTCTTCCCGCGCCCGCAGGGAATCGCCCAGCGCGTGCCACCGGCCATCGAGAAACTCGCGCTCCGCCGAAGCATGCTTGCGGCGCACCTCCGTCACGATATCGTTCAAAGCGGCGAGCACCGTGTCGGCCATGAGCTTGGCGACGCTCTTGGAAGGCCCCTCGATCTTGAAGCTCATCTGCGAAATGCGGGGGTTCGACGAGGTCTGAAGGTGCCCGCCCAGCCGCTTGACGGCGCCGAGATGCTCCCGCGCGCTGGGATGCTCGTGATGACTCCAGTACTGCTCGAGCGATAACAGCTCGCCGTTCTTGCCCAGGGGAAACTTGGCTGTCGTCACGTGCTCCTGTACGGAGCGGCTCTTGAGCAGCGCCTCGTAAAACTGCGGGTTCGTGGGACCCATGCCCGCCCCGAACCCGAGCTGTGCCGCAAGCCCGAGCATGCCCGCGGCGCCTCCCAAACTCATCTGCTGTCCGGTGTCGACGACGAGCGTCGCCCCCGCCTGGTACCATCGGGGCATCACAAAGCTCACCGCCACAGCGAGTATCCCGGCCCCGAAAATCAGTCCCAGCGTGCGCCGCGGGACGGCCCACAAGCGGCGCCACACGAGGCGCATATCCACGCCCTCGTACAGTAGCTGTCGCAGGCCGGCGACGAGGCTCATTTCTTCGTCACCACGACGAGCGTCACGGTCGCCGCCACCAGCTGCGCCAGAACGCCGAGCACAGTGACGATGTCCGGCTTCCGGGCCGACATGTCTCGCTCCGGCACGACCACGACGGATCCCGGCCCCGGCACCGGATCGCCATGAAACACGACCAGGGTCGTGCTGCGCGTGCGCACGTCTCCATTTGCGTACTGGACGCTGATCCGGGATATCTCGGCCTTGTAGTTGGTGCCCCCGGCCGCGCTCAAGTAATACGCCAGATCTCTGCCTTTCTCCCACAGCACGCTGATCGGTGCGTTCACCGCGCCCATGACTCTCACGCTGGCCTGGTATTCGGGCACGACGATCGAATCCCCGTCCCGAAGCGCGATGTTGTAACGGGAGTCGCGCTCCTTCAAGGCCCGCGGGAGATCGACGTTGATGCGGCCGACGTTGTCCTGCCGGATAAAACGAATCCCTTCGGGATAGGCGCGCGCGGTGAGGCCCCCGGCGCGGTCCATCACATCCCCGAGGCGGTCCTTCCCCGACGCCAGTACGTACGTGCCCGGGAACCGTACCTCGCCTCCGAGCGTCACGCTCCGCTGCAGCGAGAATCCCGACTGGATTCTGATCAACACGTCGTCGTACGGCTCGAGGGTGACCTCGGCCGCGCCCATAGCGGAAAAGGCGGGACCAGGCGGGCCGATGTACCGACCCGCCGAATCGCGGCCTGTCAGATAGGTCGAGTCGAGCGGCACATGGATCGTTTGGGCCAGTTGCCCCTGCGAGCGATCCGCGGGAAGGCGCGCGATCTCGGCCTCGTTCAGATCGGCCCAAGCCCTGGGGCCCCGAGCCTGAATCAGCAGTTGGCGCAACGTCATCCCGGCGCGCCAGGGATAGCGGCCCGGCTTGTTCACGGGACCCGTGATCGTGACGTAGTACGAATTGTCCAGGCTCGGAATGGCATCGACCACCACAGAATCGCCATTCTCGAGCCCGACCGTCGGGATGACGACCGCGCCCGCGGATTGATCCGCAGCGTGTCCCGGCGGATCGGCGAGGTCTCCCTGCCGCACGGGAAGCTGGACATCCACGACCGATCGCGGGAATGGGCCCGACCCTCGGGCGGCGAGAGGCACGATGCGGTAGATGGCGAGCCGGTCGAGCGCCGCATCGGAGCCGAACCCGCCCGCTGCACGTAGGAGATCGGGCAGGCCTTCCCCCGGTTTCAGCTCATACACGGCCGGGCGCAGCACCGCACCGGTGATCTGGGCCCGGGTGCCGTGGAGCGGAACGAAGACCACATCGCCCGTTTCAAGCCGGATGTCGTCGCCCTTCTCGCCGCGCAGCAGGTAGTCGTAAAGGTCCACGGTCGCCACCACCTTCTCCTGGCGGCGGACCTGGATATGTCGCATGTTCGAGCGCGCCGTGACGCCGCCCGCGACGTAGATCGCCGAGAGGGCGGTCCCGAGGGCGCTGAGCTGATAAGCGCCGGGCTGCTTCACCTCTCCGACCACATACACCTGGTTCACGCGCACCCGTGTCACCGAGACATCGAGGTGCGTCTTAGCATCGGCCCCGGGTCTGACGCTCGAGTACACCTTCCCCAGCCGGGTGTAGAGCACGCCGCGCAGCTGGTCGAGCGTGAGATTCGAGACGAACATCTGGCCGGCGCCGGGAATGAGCATGAACCCTTCACGCGTAACCGACAGCGCGTACGCGGACTCGATGTCTCCGGTCAGGATGAGCACCAGCTGGTCGCCCGGACCGACGTGGTAGTCGGGCGGCACGGGGCCCGCGAGGACCGGAAGGAATTGCGTGGTGCCGCGATGGAAGACGTCCACGCCGAAAACGTAGTTGCCGACGCGGAGCGACTCCGGCGAGACAGCTTCGCCTGCCGTCGGGACCGCGCCGGTGTCCGGCCGAATCAACTCGCTCGGAAATGACACGCTCAATCCCAGGGCCTCGAACGCCGCGAGCTCCGGCGCACCGGGCTGCGCGCCCTGGCCGGCCTGTGAGGGGGGGCCGAGATAGGCGTCGAGGAGGTTGCTGGGGTAGCCGCTGGCCGCCAGACGAGCCCTGATCTGGTCGGGGGTCATGCCGGAGCTCATCAGGCGGTTGCGGAGTTGGTCAGCCAGGGCGGGGTTTTGCAGAATCGCCTGCTGCAGGGCCTGGGCCTGACCGGGAGGGAGCTGATTTTGGGCTGCGGCAGCGCGCCACATGAGGGAGCTGACGAACGCGACCACGAGTAACGGTTTGGCAAGCCTCACAGAGACAATTCCGCTCGCTCGACGCAAGTGTTTGAAGGCGTAAGATCGACGCTCCATCGGTGCTAAGTCAAGGTTGGCATAGTGTTACGTGGAGAGGGGAAGCGAAGCTCGCAATTTCATCCCCTTTCCGTCCTTCCGTCTTTCCGTCGCCTTCTTTTTGATGGGGGTGAGGCCCGTCACGACGAAACTCGATGTGTCGTCCCTCTCCGTCCTTCCGTCCTTCCCTCGCCGCTCAGTTACAGCCGTTCCCTCGCCCTCCCCGCCAACCACTCCCCGAACGGCAGGCTGCACGTGAGCCCGGGCGACACGGCGTTCAGTACGTGGATCACGTGCGCGCTCTCGCGCACCACGATGTCGTCCACCAGCGCACCAGAGCGGGACACGAGCTGCGCCCGGTTGCCGGCGAACGAGCGCACCAGATCGCCCGGCCGGAGCGCGGGGACGAGGAGGCGCGCCTCGCGCCAGATCTGGCGCAGCGACAGGCTCTTCCCCACCTCGCTCTTCACGAGGCTCCAAAATCTCCTGCTCTTGAACATGCGGTAGAACCCCGGCCAGGAAAACGTGGCGAGCAGGTCGCGCGGGTTCACGTGGTGAAACCGGTACGCTTCACGTCCGAAGGCGAGCATCGCGCCGGGCCCGACGGTGACGCGGCCGTCCACGCGGCGCGAGAGATGAACGCCCAGGAAAGGAAAGGCGAGGTCGGGCGCCGCGTAGATGTGGCTGTTCACGAGGAAGCGGCGCTCGGGCACGAGCTCCGCGTAATAGCCGCGGAACGGAATCACGCGCATGTCGCTCGCGAGGGCGCCCGCCAGCCGATCGGCGTGCAGCCCGGCGCAGTTCACGACCACCTGCGGCGTGTACGACCCGGCGGTCGTGCGGACGGTGACGGGGGCGCGATCGCTGTCCGCGATCTCGACCACCCGGACGGCGTAGATGACCTGAGCCCCGTGGCGCACG
>JBGPIJ010000169.1:0-6429 GCA_041484865.1 Gemmatimonadota bacterium | reverse complement strand
CGTGAGCACGGGGCCGAAGATCTCGTCACACATCGTGCGATACGCCGGATCGTCGACGCGGAGCAGCGTGGGCTCGATGAAATAGCCTTCACGGGCGTCGGCGCCGCCCCCGAAGAGCACTTCGACTCCCGGCGCCTGCTTCGCGGCGGCGATATAGCCCGCGATCTTGTCGAACGCCTTCCGATCGATCACCGCCCCCATGAAGGCCCGCAAATCGGCTGGATCGCCCACGCGAATCTCGGCGAGCATCGCGAGGACACGATCGCGCAGCACGGGCCACAGGCTCTGAGGCAGGTAGGCCCGAGAAGCGGCGCTGCACTTTTGCCCCTGGTACTCGAAGGCGCCGCGCACCAGGCCGACCGCAAGTGCCTCGACGTCGGCGCTCGCATGCGCCACAATGAAGTCCTTGCCTCCGGTCTCTCCCACAAGCCGGGGATAGCTCACGTACCCGCTCAAGTGTTCGGCGGCGCGCCGCCACAACGTCTGGAAGACCTCGGTCGAGCCCGTAAAGTGGATTCCGGCGAACCGGTGATCGGAGAGCAACCCGTCCGAGACCGTGGCGGCTGGTCCAGGAAGGAAGTTGATCACGCCAGGCGGGAGCCCCGCTTCCACGAGCACCTGGAATACGTGGTAGTTCGAGAACACCGCCGTCGCCGCCGGCTTCCAAACGACCGTGTTGCCCATGATCGCCGGCGCGGTGGGGAGATTCCCGCCGATCGACGTGAAGTTGAACGGCGTGATCGCGTACACGAACCCTTCGAGGGGGCGGTAATCCATCGCATTCCACACGCCCCCGCCCGATGCGGACAGGGGCTGCTCGGCGTAGAGCCGCTCGGCGTAGTGCACGTTGAAGCGGAAGAAGTCGATCAGTTCGCACGCGGCGTCGATTTCCGCCTGATACGCCGTCTTCGACTGGCCCAGCATCGTCGCCGCGTTGACGATCGGACGGTAGCGAGTCGCCAGGAGGTCGGCGGCTTTGAGGAACACCGCCGCACGGCGCTCGAGCGGCCAGACGGACCAATCGCGCCAGGCCTTCGTCGCGGCGGCGACCGCGGCCCGGATGTCTTCGGGACGGGCCTGATGCACCCGCGCCAGTACGTGACCGTGGCGGTGCGGCATCACCGCCTCGACCGTGGTGCCGGTGCGCACCTCATCGCCGCCGATGATCAGCGGGATCTCGAGCACGCGGCCCGACAATTCCGTGACCGCCTGCTTCAGGCGCGCCCGTTCGGGCGTGCCGGGCGCATAGGACGACACCGGCTCGTTGATCGGGGTGGGGAGTTTCGTCCCGGAGCTCATGCTCCCAATCTAAATCGCTCGGGAACCTGAATTGGTGTCGTGGCAGGCGTACGACTCTCGATCCCCAGGCCGGCATCGGCCCCGTGCACCTCACGGGCAGGAGGCTAGCGCGCCGCCGCCACCTGCGTAGCGAGTGGATCCACCCCGCGCTGCGGCGGGATCGGCAGGGTCAAGATCGCGGTGGTACCTGTGCCGACCGCGGACTCGAAGGTGATGCTGCCGCCGAACATCGTGCGCACGACGTCCTGCACCATCACGAGTCCCATCCCAGTGCCTTCCCCGTACTCCTTGGTCGTAAACCCCGGCTCGAAGATGCGCTCGAGAACGTGCGCAGGCATGCCAGTCCCCCCATCGGCCACGGTGATCCGCAACGACGCGCCCGCTCGCTCCAGCGAGACGCGCACCGCGGCCGTCCGGCCGGCCGAGGCGTCAGCGGCGTTGCGAATGAGGTTGACGAGCGCGTCGTAGAGCGCATTGGGATCGCCCAGCAGGAAGACGGGGTCGAGCGCGCCATCGAGTTCGACATGCGCGCGCTCCTTGAGTACGCGCGCCTCGAGGGTACAGCACGACTGGACCACGCGTGCCGCGTCGAACCGCTCCCAGTGAGCCAGCGTGCCCCGCGCGCGATCTTTGACGGCACGGAGGAATTGCGTGCCGCGGTCAATGTCGTCCAGCACGTGGCCGAGATCGTCCATGAGCTCGAGCCGTCGAGCCGCGTCCACGTCGGTCCAGCGCCCCACCGACTCCATCGCGAACTGCAGCGCCGCGCGCGCGGTCGTGAGCCGGTTCCCGAGCTCGTGCGCGATGACGCCCGGGAGACTGGACACGTCGCGTGCGAGCGCGACCTCCGGAACAGGGGCGCCCGCTTGGTCGTCGCGATCCATGAGGCCCAGGCAGAGGCCCGCCAGCTCGAGCGTGAGCCGTTCCCGTCCGCGGCGCTCCTGCCCCCCCGGCGGCGGTGCCGGCGGGCGGGTGCGAACGGGCGCGATGACCCACGGGCCCTCCGTCACCGACCGCACCCCCACCCATCGGCTGCCCTGAACGATCGGGATGCCCCAGCGCCGCAACGTCGTCTCGACGTCGAGGTGCGTGGCATGATGGGTGGGATTGACCTCACTCGACAGCTGGGGGGTAAGCTCCGCCCGACTCGACACTTCCCACAACGTCACCGACTGGCCGCCGAGCGCAACGCTCGCCTGCCGCAGGATCTCCCGTCTTCCATTGCCGACCTGCTGGGGCACGCTCACGCACGCTTTCGTCGGCCGCACGTTACCCGTCGGCAGGGCGGCCCAATGCCGCCCGGCCAGGGAAGGTGCTCCAATTTGTCTTGGGGGCGCGCCTACATATTGGGGAATTCCTGAACTTCGTCAAGCAACCACCCCGGGCGAGGTCGGTTTGACACACCGGTTATCGGCAGCTAGCGTCTGTCCCTCATTACTCACGGTGGTCGTTGCCGCTATGCTCGTCGGGCCCATGGCGCGGTTGTCTCTCCGCTACAAGCGCGGCGCGCACATCGGAATGAAGCTCTCGTTTCGTTGACGCTGCCCAACGGCGGGTCTAGGGGGTCGCGGTGAAATCGGGCGACGCCGAGGTACGTGCTGCCTCCCGGCGCATCCTCGCCACGAGCGAACGGGAGCTGCAGCGCATCGTGCTCGACATGCATGATGGGCCGGTGCAGGACCTTTTTGCGGCCCTGTCGCAGCTCCAAGTCCTCGAGCGGTCGCTCGCGAACGATCCTGCGTCCCAGAAGCGCGCCCAACAGGCCACCGCGCTGCTCGAGCGCGCGCTCGGCGAGATTCGCAATTTCATCGGGGCGTTCCGCCCGCCGGGCTTCGAGCGGCGGGATTTGGGCGCGATCGTCGAGGGCCTCGCGGTGCAGCACGAAACCCTCACGAATCAGACGGTGGAGCTGACTGTCCCGCAGGACCTGGGTGATTGCGCCCTGGCCACGAAGATCGCGATTTACCGGATTCTCCAGGAAGCGCTCGCCAACGGGCACCGCCACAGCGGGGCCACGCGTCAGCACGTCGTCGTCGCCCGCAGCGATCAGGGCATCGTGCTGACGGTGTCCGACGACGGCAAAGGATTCGATCCCCAGCGGGTGCTGGCGCGCGAGGCGGACGTCGGGGTCGAGGGCGGGCACTTTGGCCTGCGCGGGATCCAGGACCGCGTCGCGATGCTGGGTGGGACGTTTGGGCTGGAGAGCGCTCCCGGACGCGGAACCGCGCTGACCGTCACCCTGCCGGCGGATTGAGTTTTCCAGCATGATCCGCGTCCTCCTCGCCGACGATCACGCCCTCGTGCTCGAAGGCTTGCGGGCGCTGCTCGACGGGGAGCCTGGGATCCGCGTAGTCGCGACCACCACGGACGGCGCCGAGGTCATCCGCCTGGTCGAGCAGCACAAGCCCGACGTCGTGGTCCTGGACCTGGAGCTCGGCGGCGTCAAGGGCACCCAGGTCCTGGCGGCATTGCGCGCGCGCAAGGAGTCGCCCAAGGTTCTCGTCCTCACGGCGTACAACGACGGTGAAGCGCTGCGCTCCGCGCTGGACGCCGGCGCCGACGGGCTGGCCCTCAAGACCGAGTCTCCTCAGCAGACCCTGACCGCGATCCGCCAGGTGCACGCCGGACAGCTCGTCTTCCCCCAGGCCGCGCGACGATGGATCGAGGGCCGCGGCGCGGGTGCGCCGGGCGATCTCACGCCGCGCGAGCGCGAGGTTTGGGCGCTCATGGCGGCCGGCCTCACGAACCCCCAGATCGCCGAACGCCTGGGCCTCTCCGACAACACCGTCAAGTTTCACGTCCAGCATCTCTTCTCGAAGCTCGGCGTCAAGAATCGCACGGAAGCAGCCCTCCGCTTCGCCCACGGCCGTTAGCGGCTGCTTGACAGTCTTTCGGATGGGGTCTAGCGTTGCCCGGCTTCGCGGACGCGATCACCGCATCCGCTTCCCTCTCCCGGAGGTTCGGAGCTCATGGACATGGTGACGGCTCTCGCCATCAGCGTCGCGGTACTGCTCGCGGTCCTCGTCAAAGCCGGTTCCATCTTCAGCCTCAACGTCCCCATCGCGATCATCGCGTGGGCGTGCTTCTTCGCGACGGGGGGCAAGCTCGCCGGTCTCACGCGGACCCTCGCCTCCATGATCTCGGGGGTGATCTGGATGCTGCTCGGCACGATGCTCACGGTCCAGGCCAATCTGTGGAGCTACGGCTGGGCGATCGTGGGGGTGATCGGCTTCATCGTCGTCATCCAGTCGAAGCTGAAGATCCTCTCCTTTATTCCGGGCGCGCTGTTGGGCGTCGCCGTCACCCGCGCCAGCGGCGCGGGGACCGTGCCGTTCGCCGCCCTCGTAGTGGTCGCGGTGATCGTGGGTGCGGTGGCGGGCTACGTCTCTGAGCTCGTCGCCGGGGCGATGGCCAAGAAAAGCCACGCCTAGCGGAACAGCGCCAGCGCCTTCTTCACCGTCATGAGGATCCCCCAGAGGAGGGGGATCCCGACGAGCAGCCACGCCGCCGCCACCAGCAACCAGCTCGACGCGCTGAGACGGCGCTCCACGCCGGTCGGACCGGTCACTGCGGTCTCCCCCTCCCAGGCTGGTGCATGAAGCGGCGCTCCACCTCGAGCTGCTCATCTGTCATATGGTGCACCTCCGCGACCGGCCGAACCGCCACATTGCAGATCAAGCCGATCACGAGCAAGCCGATCATCACGTACATGGTGACGTTGTAGGCATCCGCGATCGGCACGCCGTGATCGACCTGGTATTGCCGGATGTGGTTGACGAGGAACGGACCCGTAACGCCCGCCACCGACCACGCGGTGAGAATGCGCCCATGGATCGCGCCGACGAATTGCGTGCCGAACAGGTCTGCGATGTAGGCAGGGATGGTCGCGAATCCTCCGCCGTACATGGTCAAAATGATGAGCGCGCATACGACGAAGAGGATGACGCTGCCGATCTTCCCCGCGAACGGAATGACGGCGTACAGCGCGGCCCCGAGCGTGAAGAAAACCAGGTAGGTCTGCTTGCGGCCGATGTAGTCGGATAGCGACGCCCAGAAGATGCGGCCGCCGATGTTGAACAGGCTGAGCAACCCCACGAAGCCCGCCGCGGCGGACGCGGTGACGACCCCCTTGAACATCTCCTGAATCATCGGGGACGCTTGCTCGAGCAGGCCGATCCCAGCGCTCACGTTCATACAGAGCACCATCCACAGCAGATAGAATTGTGGAGTGCGGATCGCCCGGTCCACGTGCACGTGCTTCGTCGTGATCAACCGCTGCCGCTGCACGACGGGCGACCAGCCCGCGGGCTTCCAATCGGGCGCCGGCACCCGGTAGCCGAAGGCGCCGCACATCATCGCCACGAAGTAGATGGCGCCCAGCGTGACGAAGGTCTGCCACACGCCCACCGAGGTCGCGCTCGCGTAGTGCTTCATGAGAGCGTCCGAGAGGGGCGCGGCGATCAACGCCCCGCCGCCGAACCCCATGATCGCCATCCCCGTCGCCATGCCACGGCGGTCGGGGAACCACTTGATCAGGGTGGAGACGGGTGAGATGTAGCCGAGCCCGAGACCCCAGCCGCCGATGAAGCCGTACCCGAGGTACAAGAGCCAGATGCTGTGGAGGTAAACCCCGAGGGCGGCGACCATGAATCCGCCGGCCCAGCAGAACGCGGCCACGACTCCGCCCTTCCGCGGCCCGGCGCGCTCGAGCCAGCGGCCAGCCAAGGCGGCTGAGAGGCCGAGCCAGACGATGGCGAGCGAGAAGACCCATTGGAGATCGGTAAACTTCCAATCGCCGGGAGCGGACTGCGTGATCCCGATCGCGCGGGCGAGCGGGATTTTGAACACGCTGAAGGCGTAGGCCTGGCCGATCGAGAGATGGATCGCCAACGCGGCGGGGGGGACGAGCCAGCGGTTGAAGCCGGGCTTCGCGATGATGCGCTCTCTCGCCAGCAGTCCAGCCATCCGTTGGCGCTCGCTCGTAGGGGTATCATTGAACCGGCCCGATCCGCCCTGTCATAATGGAGACCGTTCCCGACCGCTCGCAAGGAGCCCCGATGACGTTGTCCCCGACTGCGTCCAGCGCGCCACCCGCTCCCGACCGCGTTGCCGGCCTCCCCGGCCATGTGT
>JBGPIJ010000168.1:0-6469 GCA_041484865.1 Gemmatimonadota bacterium | reverse complement strand
GGGATGTAGGGGCCTACCGCCTCCCACGTCTCCCCCGGCCGGAGCAGGAGGTAGAAGAGCCCGAACAGCGCGATCGTGAGGTTCAGGAACAGCCGCGCCGCGGTGCCGAGGAAGCCGAACGCGTTGCTCCCGAGCCAGGAGACGAGCGTCTCGCTCAGGGCGGCGATGCGGGGCCCGAGATCGAGCTCGCCCACCCGCAGTTCGGAGATCCGCTGGAGCAGCGGGCTCCGGATCATGCTGCTCGCGATCTGCTGCGCCTCGGTGAGGACCAGGCCGGCGAAGGAAATCCCGGGGATGACGATGGCGAACAGCGCGACGAGGACGACGAAGCTCGCGGCGAGGCGCGCGGGGACGTGCTTCGAGAGCCAGTCGTGCAGCGGGGCGAACACGGTGTACAGGACGGGGATCCCGATCAAGCCGCTGGCGTAGGGGAACAGCGCGACGACGAGCGCCAGGCCCAGCAGCAGCACCAGGAAGCCGGCGCGATCGTGTTTGGTGTCGAAAAACGGCACGTGCTAGTCTACAACTCGCCGCCCGTTCTGGCGACGGCGGGGCTTCGATGGCATCTTGACGGTGATGGGTAGAACTCGTTGGGGAGCCATCCGCGCCGCGGCAATCGTTCTCGGCGCGCTCGGACCCGTGGCGTGCGCCTCTGCGGGCCGTGCCGGGCTGCCCTCGCCGTTTCCACTGACGCACGGGGCGACGCCGCTGCCCGGGGACGGCATCGGCGCCGGGTTCGAGTTCGGGCAGGGGCTGCGCCGTCCCGAGCCTGAACGCGCCGAAGTCCTGACCTTCTTCCTCGCGGGCGGGCTCGCGAACCGGTTGAGCGGGTCCTGGTCCACCTTCGAGGGGCGCACGCCCGACGACGTGCGCGGCGCGATGTGGCGCCTGAAGTTCCGGCTCGGCGGGGCCTTTGGCCCGGGCACCGGCCTGCAGATCGGCTACGCCCGTATGGACCGTTCGCTGTTCGGGGGCGAGCAGGACCGGCTGCGGAGCGTCGATTTCGCCGGGCCGACCGAGTTCGTCCTCACCAGTCGCCGATCGCCGGTTCAGGTGCGCGCCATTTTCGGCCCTCGGGTCACGATCGAGCGATACACGGACCTGCGCGATCCGCGCCGCAGCGCTCATGTGTTGTACCTGGGCGCGCTGGGCGGCGCTCACCTGACCGTCGGGATGGTGCATTTCTTCGCGGAAGCGACCCTGACTCGGCTCCCGGAGGCCCCCGGCCAATCGTGGAGCTACCGGGTGGTGCTGCTGCCGACGGTCGGGGTGCTGTTCCGGGCCGACGCTTCGCCCCCGCGCCGCTCGGTGCCGTGACCGAGGTCCGCAGCCCACCGGTCGATGTCGGGCTGCTGGCGGGGCTCTATCTGTTCGAGGCGGCAGGGTTTGTACTCGCCTTGGCGCTGTACAAGTATGCAGACCGCCTCGCCTCGCTCACGCTGCGCCAGGAGCTGATCCTCGTTGCTCCGGCCGCCACCCTCGCGGGATCGGGCGCCTACGTGGCGCGCCGCTACCTCCGGGCCGGGCGAGACGGCGCGAGACGATTGAACTTCACGGTCGCGCTCAATCTGGCAGCCGTGGGCGTGCTCCTCTTGGCGGGCGAGGCGGCCGTGCGCCTGCTCACCGTTTCCACGCCGCTCGGCGCATCGTTCGCGGGGACCCTGCTCCTGCCGAAGAGTTGGGAGCAGACGAAGGCGAGAAACGCCGCGCTGCTCGCGCACGCACCCGCGAACATCTCGTATTTCGCGAGCGACACGTTGCTCGGGTGGACGGTGGGCCCGAACCGCGAGAGCGCGGACGGTCGGTATTCGAGCAGCGTGGAGGGTGTGAGGAGTGCCCGCCCCGGCGTGGCCTACGCCCATCGTTCCGCGCGGCATACCGTCGCCATCTTCGGCGACTCCTTCACGTTCGGGCTCGACGGGCCGTTCGAGGACTCCTGGGGATCGCAACTCGAGCGCGCGCTCGGCCCCGGGTCGAGCGTCCTGAACTTCGGCGTGGACGGATACGGGGTCGATCAAGCGTACCTGCGATATGCTCGCGAGGTGGGGGTTTGGCATCCCGCCGTGACGATATTCAGCTTCATTCAGCACGACCTGGAGCGCGCTCTCTCCGTCTACAGCTTCGTCACGTTCCCTACCTGGGGGCTCCCATTCTCCAAGCCGCGTTTCGTACTCGATGGGGGCGTCCTGCGGCTGCTCAATGTTCCGCTCATCAGTCCCGCGGCCATCCTCGAGAAGCAATCGGTCGCCGAGCTGCCCTTCATCGCGTATGACCCCGGGTACAATGCGGCTGATTGGCAGTGGCATTGGTACGATGCGTCGTCGCTGGTGCGTTTTCTCGTGTCCCGGTTTCCTCGCTATCCCATGGTGAGCCCCGAGGCGGGGGAGGACGCGGAGCTCGGCATCTCGAGCGCACTGCTGCAACGCTTTGCCCGGCGCGCGGTTGCCGACGGGACCGTGCCCCTCATCGTCTACTTGCCGAGCCGGGGAGATTTCTCGGGCCAGGATCGCTCGGCAAAGGACCGGCTGTTCGGCGTGCTGCGGCGGACGGGCGTACCCTACCTGAACCTGACGTCGTGCCTGCGCGAGGCCGATCCGGCGCGGGCCTTCATTCCGGGCCACGCGCATTACTCGGCGGCGGGGAACGCGGCGGTGGCGCGTTGTCTCTTGCCCGTGGTACGCCGTCAATTTCCGCGCGAGTGAGCGGCACCGCTATCAGCAGGGGACGCTGTCCTGACCCAGGCAGCAGGGGGTATATGGCAGGGGGCGCTGGTCGAGCGCATTGAGGCAGATCTGGCCATTCCCGACGTCCCGCCTGCTCTCCAAGTAGAGGAAGACGCCCAGCGGTGCCACGCCGGTCAGGGCGGCGAGCGCGGCGGTCCGGCCGGGAGCGACCTCGCGGGTGCGAATGGACGTCGTCTCGAACAGCCGCCACTCGCGGAACTCGCCGTGCACAAAGCCGGCGAGGGTGTCGCCCGTGATCTGGGGCGCGTCGAGTGGCACCGTGGCATGATCGGAGCCCGTGACCCAGACGCGTGACGGGAGATCGGCGGCATTGAGTCGAGCCGGCGGCAGGGGGCGCAGGCTGTGACAGGCGGAAAGCAAGAGCGCCGCCAGGGCTGTGTGGCCGGGCCGCCCGAGTCCGCGCATGTTCCGCATCGTCCCTCCAAGCGCTTGAGGATTCGGCTCAAGCGTAGGGTAACGGGCGGGCCGCGGACTGCAAGGCGTGAGCTCGGCGGCTCAGACGCTCCTGGGCCGCCCTCGAACGAAATGCAGCACGAGGAAGATCAAGGCCACCACGAGGAGGATGTGGATGGCGCCCGCCGTCACGTGAAAGGCCGCCCAGCCGGTCAGCCAGAGCACGAGCAGGACGACGCAGAGGATGAGGAACATCGCTGTTTCCTTGGTTCAGTGTCTGTGCCCCAACCGGCCCGGGGTCCGGGGAGGCAGGGCGCGGCAGACCTGCACCGAGCCCTGCGCCCTGACCTACGAGGTACTTCGCTCCGCTTCGCTGAGGCGATCGAAAGGTCTCCCGGCGGGGCGGCCGGGAGAATCCGTCTGAGGGATGAGAGGCGACTCGACACGGCGAGGGCATTGACACCCCTCCGCACGCGGGCAGGTTAGTCACTGTTCGAAAAGGGCAAACCTGGTGAAAACCGGGCACGCAAAGCCACGGGTCCTAGTCACCAATGAGAGCAGTTAAAGCGTTACCGCTGCTGAGTTTTCTTGGACTGGCGCTAACTCGTTGCGGTGGCTCCAGCGCGACGAGCCCCTCTACTCCGACGGCCATCGCAGTGGCTGCGGGTGACCACCAGACAGGTCCGGCAGGACAAGCGCTTCCCCAGCCCCTCGTGGTCAGGGTTACAGCGGCCTCGGGCGCTGGGGTCGCGGGGGTTTCCGTGACGTTCGCCGTCAATGCGGGAGGAGGCACATTCGCCACGGCGACCGCACAAACCGGGTCGGACGGGCGAGCCTCGGCATCGTGGACTTTGGGACGAGAACCAGGAACCCAGAACGCTGCTGCGAGCTCCACCGGCCTGAATGGATCGCCAATCGCGTTCTCGGCAACAGCAGCGCCAAACGGTACGATCAGCGGCACCATCACACCGACGAGCGGCTTCCTCGCTCCGCCGCGCGCGGGATCGATTCGTTCCACCAGCTCCGTCATCAATGACCGGACCTTGAGATCGCCGCTCGGCAGCTCGGGATTCCGTGGGCAACCCTTGCTGGCGGTCGTCGGAAGAGGGGCGAGGATCCGTGGGCGTGCCGTGGTGGCGTACACGCCAAACGACCTCATCGTCACACTACGTCACGGCGCACTTGGCGCACCCCCGGTTGGCTCAGCGGCACTCGCGTCACTCGCCGGCGCTCCAGCCCTTGCGGCGAGAATGCGTGAGCACTTGATGGCGATTGCTCCAGCAGGAGCTGAAGTTGTCGGGCTCTCGCCAAGTATTCTCACGGCGAGGATACACGTTGCGGACACCACACAGCGCGATGCCATTGCCGACCGTTTGCGGGGCGATTCGGGCATTGCAGCGGTCACCCGTAACCAATTGCTGTGGCTCGACGCTACCGATCACGTCGCCGCGGTTCCGACCACGCCGAACGATCCCCTCTATGCGTTTCAAGCCTGGCATTACGGTCTGATCGGCCTGCCGTCCGCCTGGTCTTTGACGACTGGTAGCGCGTCCATCCTTGTAGCCGTCGTCGATCAGGGGATCCGTTTCGATCATCCCGCTCTCGCCGTAAACCTCACGTCGGACGGGTACGACTTTGTGTCGAGTAGCGCAGAGCCCCTCTGTGACGGTGGTACGGTGGACAACGACGACGATGGGGACTCCGGTTACGATCCTGATCCGACACAGCCGGCGAACTACGACTTCGATCCAGTTATGGATTGTGTTACTCCCGATTCCATCGGCGCGCATGGCGTCCATGTGGCGGGCACAGTGGGAGCGACTGGGAACGACGGGATCGGCGTAACCGGCGTGAATTGGACGGTTCGGATTCGACCCGTGCGTGTGCTGGGCGTCACCGGCGCAGGGACGTACTACGATGTCGCACAAGGAATTCTGTATGCTGCCGGTCTCCCGGCCGACAATGGGACGAGCGGCACCGTGAAGGCGAGCACCGGTGCAAGAGTGATCAATCTGAGCCTCGGTGGACCAAGTGACGATCCCACGCTTCACAGCGCGGTGATTGCCGCATCGAACGCCGGGGTTCTTCTGGTCGTCGCCGCGGGGAACAGCAGCTCGTCGGCACCTGAGTATCCCGCCGCCTATCCGGAAGTCCTGGCCGTCTCGGCGGTCGGCCCGAATGCAGCACTCGCTTCCTATTCGAATTACGGCCCGAACATCGGTATCGCGGCTCCGGGCGGAGACTTCGCAGCGGGAGACGCGAGCGACGGCGTTGGGTCCACGATGTGGAATTTTTCGTCAAGTGTGCCGGTGTACGTTTTCGGGACCGGCACGTCGATGGCCGCGCCACACGTCACGGGTGTTGCCGCGCTCGTGCTCTCGCTAAATCCGACGCTCTCCGCCGCGCAGCTGCGATCGCGGCTGACGAGCTACGCCGTGAACATCGGCCCAGCGAATCTTTATGGTGCTGGACTCCTCAATGCCTACAACAGCCTGACCCAGACCTTCGGCCCGCCCACACAGGTGTACGCGCGACTCTACGATGCTGCTACCGGAGCCATCGTGCAGACGGTCCCCGTCGCGGGAGGAGCCTACGTCTTCTCAACACTTCCTGACGGGAACTACGATGTCTACGCGGGCAGCGATGAGAGCGGGGATCAGCAACTCGGTATTCCGGGGAGAATCTGGGGCGCGTTCGGGCTTT
This sequence comes from Gemmatimonadota bacterium, assembly GCA_041484865.1. Lineage (GTDB taxonomy): Bacteria > Gemmatimonadota > Gemmatimonadetes > Gemmatimonadales > GWC2-71-9 > AG25. The sequence goes on along the minus strand of JBGPIJ010000168.1, from coordinate 629 downwards.
CGGCACGGCCGAGCGCGGTGACGATCGCGGGCTCTGGGACGTATCCCGCTTCGTTCTCAATTGGGTTCCCAGCTGAGGCGAAGCCGAATAGCACCCTCGCCACCGCGAATACACTGGTCGTCGGCGGCTACACGCACGGAAATATTGTGACTCCCTCCACGGAGGTGGACGCCTACCGTGTGCAGATCCCGGAAGCCGGGACGTACAGCTTCGAGACCTCGGGGTGGATCGGAGCCTGCGGGCTGGCACTGGAAGAGAATACAGCAATCGCGTTGTACGATTCGACGGGAACCGTACTGACCATCAACGATGACATCGATGCTGGGCATCACAACTTGTGCTCCCGGATTACCGCAACTCTGAGGGCGGGGAAATACTATGTAGGCGTCGCAGGCGCGTACGGGCGTCGTTACCGGCTCCAGGCTCGGTCGGGGAACTGAGGTCCTATACACCCGTGAACAGAGGCGCGTACCTACCAGCAACCGCAGGGTGCGACTATGTTGGAGTCGCCTCAGCGCCTCGCAGCTCGGCGTCTTGGGCGTCTAGCATTTCGGGACGTAGCGCAGCCCGGTAGCGCACCTGAATGGGGTTGACGCCCCCCCGCTACCCGACACCACCGCGTCCGCTCC
>JBGPIJ010000167.1:0-6494 GCA_041484865.1 Gemmatimonadota bacterium | reverse complement strand
TGAAGATGCGGGTGCACCGGGGGTGCATCGCGCGGTTGTTCGGCCGCAATGACGTCGTGCTCGACGCCGAGACGATCGAGGACGTCGCGCGCGAGCTCGGGAGCGGGCAGCCGTAGCGGCGCGGCGCCGACTGGGACTCTCCTGAAGATGGCGACTCGCGTGCTGATCGCCGGCGTCTCGACGCGCGCGCTCGCCGAGTCGGCGGCGCGCGCGGGCTACGACGTGGTCGCGGGCGACGGATTGGGCGACCGCGATCTGCGGGCCTGCGCGACGGAGGTCGTGGTCGCTCGCGACCGCGCGGATCGCTTCAACGCGCCCCGGGCGGTGCGCGCCGCACAACGGCTCGCGGCTGACGCCGTCAGTTACGTCGCGAGCTTCGAGAACCATCCCGGAGCGGTCACCGCCCTCGCTCGAGACCGTCCGCTGTGGGGCAACACGCCCGCGGTCCTGTCGCGCGTGCGCGATCCCGTGCGGGTCGCGAACGCCCTGGCGCGCCAGGGCTGGGCCGTCCCGGCGGTCCGCACCGCACCTCCCCCTCGGACGGGACGGACCCGCTGGCTCGTGAAGCCGCGTGCCTCGGGAGGCGGGCACGGGATCGCGGTCTGGCCCGGGACGCGCAGCGTGAGCGCCGGCCGCCGCTACTTCCAGCAGCGCATCGCCGGTGTCCCGGGATCTCTCGTGTTCGCGGCCGACGGCCAGCGCGCGGTTGCGATCGGGTTTTCGCGCATTCTCGTGGGCGAGCGCGCCTTCGGCGCTGCGGCGTTCCGCTATTGCGGCAACATTCTCGCGGCGGGCGACCCGCAGTTCGCCGCCGAGGCGGCGCTCGTGTCACGCTGCATCGAGCTCGCGGCCGCGCTCGCGCAGACGTTCTCGCTGGTCGGCGTGAACGGCGTGGACTTTGTGGCGCAGGGTGGAATTCCCTACCCGGTGGAAGTGAACCCCCGCTACGCCGCCTCGATGGAGCTCGTCGAGCGACGGTACGGGCTGTCCGTATTTCAGACCCATGCTCGGGCGTGCGTGGGCGACCTGCCGGCGTTCGATCTCGACGGGGCACGCGCGGACGCACGCGACGCGATCGGCAAGGCGATCGTGTATGCGCGGCACGATACCGTGCTCGGGGACACCCGGTCCTGGCTGGAAGACCCGACCGTGCGGGACGTGCCACACCCGGGCGGACGCATCGCGCGCGGGAAGCCGATCTGCACGGTCTTTGCGCGGGCGCGGAGCGCGACCGCATGCCGGCAGGCGCTCATGGCGCGGGCGACGCGCGTCTACGACGCGATCGAACTCGCGAACCGGAGACCCGCGTGGAGCACGTGACCTGCCTTGGCTGCGGCTGTGCCTGCGACGACATCGGGGTGGTGCTGCGCGACGACCGGATCGCGGAGGCGCGGAACGCCTGTGCTCTGGGCCGCGAGTGGTTCGGCACGGGGGTCGTGCCCACCGAGGTACGCTCCGCTGGAGTCTCCGTCACGCTCGAGCAAGCGATCGCGGACGCCGCCGGCCTCCTGAGCAGGGCCCGGCGGCCGCTCGTGTACCTCGCGCCCGAGTTGAGCGTCGCCGCCCAGCGCGCGGGCGTGGCCATCGCGGACGGCCTCGGCGCGATCATCGATTCTCCCACGTCGGAAAGCGTCCACGCCACCCTCGCGGGCCAGCGCCGGGGGCGCGCCGCCGCGACCCTGGGCGAGATCCGGCGGGCTGACCTGCTCGTCTGCTGGGGCGTGGATCCCGCGGAGCGCTACCCCCGCTACTTCCCCCGCTACGGTGGGGCGGTTGACGGCCGCGTGATCGCGGTCGACGTGGGCGAGCGGCGCGGCCCGGGCGACGCCCTTGAGCGGGTCGCCCTGGATCCGGCCACCGAGGTGGACGCGCTCGCGCTGATGCGGGCAACCGTCCTCGGTCACGCGCCGGCGTCACCGGGCCTCGAGGCCGCGGCGGAGCTCGCGCGCCGCATGACGCGCGCGCGGTACGTCGCGCTGCTGCATGACGGAGAGCGCGTGGGTCCGGCCGTCGATCCGGACTGGACTGAAGCGTTGATCGCCCTCGGACAGGCCTTGAACGGCCCTACGCGATGCGCGCTGTCGACGCTCCGCGCCGGCGGCAACCGCTCCGGCGCTGACAGCGTGCTCACGTGGCAGACGGGTTTCCCACTGGCGGTGGACTTCGCGTCCGGTGTGCCCCGCTACCGACCCCACGAGCGCGCCGCGACGTTGCTCGAGCGCGGCGAAGTCGATGGCGCACTCATCGCGGGCTCACCGCTCGCCCTGCCGGTGCGCGTGACGCGGGGGCTCGGGTCGGTCCGGGTGGCGGTGATCGGGCCGCGCGCGAGCGCCGCGCCGTTTGCGCCCGCAGTGATTGTCGATACGGGCGTCGCCGGAATTCACGAAGCGGGGATGGCGTTCCGGATGGACGATGTGCCGTTGCCGCTCGCGGCGGTGCTTCCGGGTCCGCACGCCGCGACGTCGGTGCTCACAGCGCTCCGGGCGCGACTCGCTCGCGTATGAGTCCCCCCCGCGCCCTGCGCATCGCGGGCGGCGAGGTCTATGACCCGATCAACGGGGTGGACGGCGAGACGCGGGACGTCTGCATCGAGGATGGGCGCATTGTCGCCGACCTGCCTGCTGCCGCACCGCGCCTTGACGCTCGCGGGATGGTCGTGATGCCGGGGGGAGTGGACATCCACGCGCACATCGCGGGCGCGACGGTGAATCAGGCTCGTCGCCTGCTGCCGGAGCAGCACGCCGTCGATCCCGCGCCCCGGCCGGAGCTCGTGGAGGGCGGACCGGCGCGCTCGGGAACCGGCGGCACCGTACCAAGCACCTTCACGACCGGGTATCGGTACGCCGGGCTCGGCTACACGACGGTGATGGAGGCGGCGGTGGCACCGCTCGCCGCCCGCCAGGCGCACGTCGAGCTCGACGACACGCCGATCGTGGACGCGGGATTCTTCGTGCTGATGGGAAACAACGAGTACCTGCTACAGCAACTCGCCGCCCGAGAGACGGAACACGCACACGACTACGCCGCCTGGCTGCTAGGCGCCGCAGGCGGGTACGCCATCAAGATCGTGAACCCGGGCGGGGTCGCCGCGTGGAAAATGGGCGCCCGCAACGTCGCGGGCATCGATCAGCCAATCGGCTCGAGCGCGGTGACGCCGCGCCGCATTCTCGAAGCCCTGACAGACTCCGCCATTCGCCTCCGGTTGCCGCATCCCGTCCATATCCACTGCAACAATTTGGGCCAAGCGGGCAACGCCGCGACCACGCTCGATACCATGCGCGCGCTCGCCGGACGGCGCGCACACTACACTCACTTGCAGTTTCACAGCTATGGCGGCGAACGCGGCAAGAGCTGGCAGTCGGCCGCGCGAGACGTCATCGAGCACGTGAACGCCCATCCCGAAGTGAGCGTGGACGTCGGCCAGGTGATGCTCGGTCCGGCGACGACGCTCACGGCCGACGCCCCGGTCGAGTACCTGCTGCACGCGAGCACGGGCCGCCGATGGGTGAACGTCGATATCGAGCTCGAGACCGGGTGCGGGATCGTCCCCTACGAGTACAAGGAACAAGCGGCGGTGGCGGCGTTGCAGTGGGCCGTCGGACTGGAGCTGTTCCTGCTCGCGACGGACCCGTGGCGCGTCGTGCTGTCGACCGATCATCCGAACGGTGGGTCGTTCCGCTCCTACCCCGAGCTGATTCGGCTGCTGATGGACCGCGCCTACCGGGACGAGCGGCTGAAACGCGTGAACCAGAAGCTGCTCGGCGGCAGCGCGCTGCTGGACGGCCTGGCGCGGCAGTACTCGCTCTCCGAGATCGCGATCGTCACGCGCGCGGGTCCCGCTCGGCTGCTCGGGCTGCAACACAAGGGGCACCTGGGCATCGGCGCCGATGCCGACGTCACGGTCTACGCGAGGGAGCAAGACGTCGCGCAGATGTTCGCGACACCGCGCTACGTGGTGAAGGCCGGCGTGCTGGTGGTGGACGAGGGACAGCTGCGGCGCGCACCGGCGGGCCGGCGCCTGCACGTGCGCCCTGAGTACGACGACCAGGTGCTCGACGGCGTGAAGCGCCACTTCGACCGCTCCATCTCGGTTGCGTTCGAGAACTATCCGGTCGGCCCGCTCGCGGACCCGCCCGTGCCTGCGTCGTAGCATTCGAATCAACGGCGTGCTCATCGAGGATACGTTTGCGGAGGCGTTCACCATGCGTGCCGCGCGGATCATCATCACGGGGAAGACCGACCGCTGGGCACGCGAGGCGGCGCTCAAGCTGACCGGCTTCGCCACGTCGGTGATCGGCTGCAAGTGCGAGGCGGGGATCGAGCGCACGCTTCCCGCGGCGGAGACGCCCGACGGCCGACCGGGCATCAGCGTGCTCTTCCTCACCATGGACAAGCAGAGCCTCCCCGAGCGCTTGATCGAGCGAGTGGGGCAAACGGTGCTGACCTGTCCCACAACGGCCTGTTTCGACGGGTTGCCGAGCGCACCCGACCGGCTGCCGGTCGGGAAGGCGCTGCGCGTTTTCGGGGACGGGTTTCAAGCGAGCAAGGTGATCGCGGGGCGGCGCTACTGGCGGATTCCCGTGATGGAGGGCGAGTTCCTGATCGAGGAGACGTTCGGGATGCAAAAGGCGGTGGGCGGCGGCAACTTTCTCATTCTCGCCGACGACGCCGACTCATGCCTCGCTGCGGCGGAGGCGGCGGTGGCGGCGATGGACCCCCTTCCCGGCGTGATCCTCCCGTTCCCCGGCGGCATCGTGCGGAGCGGGAGCAAGGTAGGATCAAGACGCTACAAGAAGATGATCGCTACGACGAACGACGCGTTCGCGCCCACGTTGCGCGCGATCACGGAGACGGCCCTCCCCGAGGGTGTGAACAGCGTCCTCGAGATCGTGCTCGACGGGCTCGACGGGGGCGCGATCGAGACGGCGATGCGGGCCGGCATCGCGGCGGCCTGCCGCGCCGGAGTGCGCGCCATTTCCGCCGGCAACTACGGCGGCAAGCTCGGCCCGCACCATTTTCCCCTGCGGACGATCATGGGATCGGGCACGTGAGCGAGACGATCGTGCTGACGCTGCGCGCGCCGCTCGAGCGCATGCTCGATCTGTCCGCGGTCGCAGCCGACCGGTTCGCCGCGTTGGCCGAGCGGGAGATCGCGGGGCAGCCGGTCCGCTACGGCGGCCTCGCCGCGGCACTCGGGGATTTTGTCGTGGTCCGGGGCGAGCGATCGACCCGGCTGCGCCTCGAGGGAGATTTCGCGCGCGCCGACGGCATCGGGACCGGGATGGCTGGTGGCGAGATCACTATCCTCGGCCCGGTGGGCAGGGACGCGGGACTCGCCCTCGCGGGTGGCACGATCGACGTGCGGGGCAGCGCCGGCCCGAACGCCGGCGGTGCGCCTCCCGGTGCCGCGCGCGGCATGACCGGCGGCGAAATCATGATTCGCGGCTCGGCCGGCGAGGAAGTCGGCGCCGCGATGCGGCGCGGGCTGATCGTCGTAATGGAAGACGCGGGACGCGGGATGGGGCGAGGGATGATCGCGGGGACGGTGGTCGTCATGGGGAACGTGGGCCCCGGGGCTGGGCGTTTCGTCAAGCGCGGCTCGATCGTGGCATTCGGGGCGCTCGCGCCTCCCGCGACGTTTCGATACGCCTGCACCTATCGGCCGCCGCATCTCGGTGTGTTGCTGCGGTCCTTGCGGGCACGGCACGGGCTCCCCTTCACCGACGCCCACGTCGCCGGGCGCTATCACCGCTATTCCGGCGACTTCGCCGAGCTCGGCAGGGGAGAAATCCTCCACTGGGCCGAGGCTCAATCTTGAACGAGCGCGCCTGGGCCCTCGCCGACGCCCTGGCCAACGCGGCGGCCACATCGCGTGTGGCGGTGCACACGCTCGCCAACGGGAGTCGCGTGATCGACGCAGGGATCGCGGTACCCGGCGGCTTCGAGGCCGGGCTCGCGCTCACCGAGATCTGCATGGGCGGGCTCGGCCACGCGGGCTACGTGCCCGTCTCGATCGCGGGCGAGGCCTGGCCCGGCATTCAGGTGTGGACGGACCATCCCGCAGTGAGCTGCATGGCATCGCAGTACGCCGGGTGGGCGATCCAGGTCGGCAAGTACTTCGCCATGGGATCGGGACCGTTGCGCGCTCATGCCCGCGTGGAGACGGAGCTGTTTCAGAAGCTGCAGTATGCGGAGCGCGCGACGCGCGGAGTGCTGGTGCTCGAGACCCGCAGTCCGCCCACCGAGGAGGTAGCGGCGTGGGTGGCGGCGAAGGCGAAGCTCGAGCCCCGGGACCTCACGTTCGTCGTCGCGCCGACCGCGAGCCTTGCGGGCGGGGTCCAAATCGCGGCGCGCGTGCTCGAGACGGGCCTGCACAAAATGGACACGGTCGGGTTCGACGTGACGCGGGTCGTCTCGGGCGTGGGGACGGCTCCGCTGCCACCGCTCGCGAAGAATGACCTCCGGGCGATCGGCCGCACCAACGACTGCATCCT
>JBGPIJ010000166.1:0-6526 GCA_041484865.1 Gemmatimonadota bacterium | reverse complement strand
GAGAGCTGAAGCGCGGCGCCATTCGGGCCGCGGAAAACGATCGGGATGTTGTACTGGCCGCCCGACATGTAGAGCAACTTGGCGGCGGAGTTCAGCACCTGGTCCATCGCGAGCACGGCGAAGTTCCAGGTCATGAATTCGACGACCGGCCGCAGCCCCGCCATCGCGGCGCCCACGCCGACCCCGGCGAATCCGAGCTCCGCGATCGGCGTGTCCACCACCCGCGACGCTCCGAACTCTTCGAGCAGACCGCGGCTGACCTTGTAGGCCCCCTGATAGACGCCGACCTCTTCCCCGATGAGAAATACGCTCGGATCGCGCTGCATCTCTTCGCGCAGCGCCTGGTTCAATGCGTCCCGATAGGTGAGGGTGGCCACGTCAGTCGGCCAGGACGTGCGTGTACAGCTCGGTGGGATCGGGCTCGGGGCTTTCTTCCGCGAACTTCACCGCTGCCGCCACTTCCGCGCGCACCTCGCCCTCGAGCGCTTCCAGGCGCGCGTCGTCGATCGCTCCATCCTCCTTGAGGCGGAGCGCGAGCTGCGCGATGGGATCGCGCTTCTTCTGGGCTTCGACCTCGTCCTTGGTGCGGTAGACGCCGTGCAGCGGGTCGGACATCGAGTGGCCCATGAACCGATAGGTACGCACCTCGAGCAGGGTGGGGTGTCCGCCCTTGCGCGCGCGCTGCACGGCCCGTTCGGTCGCGCGGTACACCGCGAGCACGTCCATGCCGTTGACGAGCTCGGCGGCCATGTCGTAGCTGCACGCGTGCTCGGCGACGTCGGTCACCGCGGCGACGCGCTCGAAGGCCGTTCCCATGCCGTAGCGGTTGTTCTCGCACACGAACACGACGGGAAGCTTCCAGACGGAGGCCATGTTGAGCGCCTCGTGGAACGCGCCGATGTTCGCCGCCGCCTCACCGAAGAAGCAGACGCACACCTCGTCCCCGCCGCGATATTTGATCGCGAACCCGATTCCCGTGGCGAGCGGGATGTGGCCCCCGACTATCGCGTGTCCCCCCATGAATCGGCGTGACACGTCGAACAGGTGCATCGACCCGCCTCGGCCCTTCGAGCATCCAGTTCGCTTCCCGTACAACTCCGCCATCACTGCCGTCGGGGGGATGCCGCGCACCAGCGCCTGGCCGTGCTCGCGGTAGGAGGAGATGACGTAGTCCTCCGGCCGCAGCGTCGCGAGGGCGCCGGCCGCCACGGCTTCCTGGCCGATGTAGAGATGGCAGAACCCGCCGATCTTGCCGAGGGCGTACGCCTCCGCCGCCTTTTCCTCGAAGCGGCGGATGAGGAGCATCTGGCGGAGCAGCCGCAGCTCGAGCTCGGCGTGCACCTCGCCTGTGGACGATTGGGTGGTCGCGGTGGCCATGCGCTACGCGGAGATGGTGGCGCGCTCGACCTGCTCCCAGGCGTGATAGCTCGATCGCACGAGCGGCCCGGCTTCCACGTGGCGGTACCCCATCGCCCGACCGAGTCGCGCGAGCTGGGAGAATTCGTCGGGGGTGTAGTAGCGGGCGATCGGCAGGTGCTCGATCGACGGGCGGAGGTATTGGCCAAGGGTCAGAATGTCGACGCCCTGGGCGCGAAGGTCGCGCATCGCGCCGAGCAGCTCGTCCCACTCTTCACCCAGCCCGCAGATGATCCCGGACTTGGTGAGCCCGTCGGGCACGATGTGCTTGGCGCGGCGCAGCAGCTCAAGCGCGCGCGCGTAGCGCCCCCCCGGCCGCGCCAGCCGGTAGAGCCGGTCGATCGTCTCCAGATTGTGGTTCAGGATGTCGGGCCGGGCTCCGAGCACGATGCGGAGGGCCTCTTCGCGACCCTTGAAGTCGGGAATCAGCACTTCGACCGACGTGTCGGGCACGCGGCTCCGGATCTCGCGGATGCACGCGGCGAAAATCTCGGCGCCGCCGTTCGGCAGATCGTCGCGATCGACGCTCGTGATCACGACGTGCCGCAGCTCGAGGCGCCGCACGGCCTCGGCCAGGCGTACCGGCTCGTTCTCGTCCAGGGGACGAGGCGTTCCGTGGGCCACGGCGCAGTAGGCGCAGTTGCGGGTACACACGTCACCCAGAATCATGAAGGTGGCCGTGCGGTGCGCCCAGCACTCCCCCACGTTGGGGCAATGCGCCTCTTCACATACCGTGTGCAGCTCCAGCTCCCGCAGCAGCTGTTTCAGCGAGGAATAGTTGCCGCCGCCGGGCGCGGCCACCTTGAGCCAGGAGGGCTTCCGAGCGGGGTGGGACGCGAGCTGGACGAGGGGCGCGGGCATCAGGTCCTAGGTGTCGGTGCAACGGGAAGATAGCGGCTGAGCTAGAGGCCGGGTAGCAGTCCGAGCGAGCGATTCAACTGTCCGGTTGACGCGGGGCGCTTACGTCCCCAGTACTCCGGGCCGGTCGGGCCGCCACGGCCCGATATCGAGGTCGGTCTTGCCGGTGCTCACGAGATCTCCGATCACCTCCCCGGTCAACGCCGCGAACAACACGCCGTTCCTTCCATGTCCCGTGGCGTACCACAGAGAGGTGACCTCCGGATCGGGTCCGACGATCGGCTGTCCGTCCGGGGTGAGGGGCCGCAGACCCGCCCACATCCGCAACACCCGCTCGCCGATCAGCGCGGGGATTATCCGTACCGCGCTCTGGAAGATGTGCGCGAGCCCTTCGTTGGTGACTTGGGCCTCGAACCCCGCGTGCTCCATGGTGCTCCCGAGCAGCGCCTCCGCTCCCCGCGCCAGGACGTAGGAGTGATCGTTGTAGAGAATGGCGGGCGGTATGCCTTTGGGCCACGGCGTCGCCGCCATCTGACCGCGGACCGGTTCTACGAGGAGCGGGTGGGGCAGGGCGCCAATCCCGGGAGACCACACTCCCGCGGCGACGACCACATGTGCCGCGGGCGTGGCGCCTTGATTGGTGACGACGCCCGTTGCCTGGCCTCCGGCGATGCGCACCGCCGTGACGCGCTCCTTCACGACGGTTGCGCCACCCCGCTCGGCGTCGCCGAGCAGGGCCCGGGTCAGCGCCTGCGGATCGAGCGCTCCATCTTCAGGCGCGAAGAGGGCGCCGTGGCAGTCGCGCGCGACGCCGGGCCAGCGCTCGAGCACCTCGTCGGTGGCCAGCCAGTCGCAGCGGAGGCCGGCCTGCCGCTGGATTGCGGCCGTGGCCGTGAGGCGATCCACCGCGGCGTCATCGAACGCGAGGGCGGCAATGCCGGCCTGCCAGTACGAGAGATCGATCCCCGTCGTCTCGGAGAGCAGTGGTGCCAGCGATTCGTAGCGGGAGCGGGCGAGGAGCGACAGGCGCAGGGCGTCTTCGGACATCGGCTCGATTTGCGCCGCCAGCATCCCCGCCGAGGCGGGCGAGGCGGCCCCCGGATCGGGACCGGGCTCGAACACCGCCACGCTCCGACCCCGCAGCACGGCGGCCCGCGCGCACGCCGCCCCGATCACCCCCCCCCCGATCACGGCGACGTCATAGGATTTCACGTGCTGGCCGGAACGTGAAACCGGCGGCTACATTCCCCCGTACGAGGGGACACAACCGCTTCGACGAAGGAGACTTCCATGTTCCGGAGCATAATCGGCTTCGCCATCTTTGCGGTCGTGGCGTTGGTCGCGCTGAAGTTGATCTTCGCGGTGTTGGGAATCGCGATCAGCCTCGCGATGATGTTGCTCGTCTGGGCGGCGTTCGGCTTCCTGATCTATATCGGGCTTCGCATCGTGAGCCCGAGTACGGCGGACAGGCTGCGGGAGATGATCCGGGGCCACGCGTAGCCCCGGGCTACCGCCCGTCCAGCTGATCGAGCACCGCCCAGCACACGAGCGGGATCAACAGCTCGTGATGACCCGTGAGCTGGATCCCGTAGCCGCCGCCCTGCGTGGGCCGTTCGACCACGTTCACGCGCGGGCGGTAGTGCCGTAGCATGTCGCAGTCGCAGGCCGTGAACCCCGTCGGTTTCCCCTCGTGCAGGTTGCGCGCGATGTTCAGCGCCTTCACAAACACCTCGGGCATGACCACCGCGCTCCCGAGGTTGAGCACGACGCCTCCATCGTGCAGCGCCGGGAGCGCCTCCGCGAGCCTCCGGAAGTCGCGGTGACTCGTGGCGCCGATCGCGGCGCCGTCGGCGGTGGAGTGCTGATGCGTGATCTCTGCGCCGATAGTGACGTGCACCGTCACCGGCACGCCGAGCGTCGCGCAGGCGACGAGAATGGACGCGTCGGGGGCCGCGAGGGTGCGCCGCCGCCGCAGGTACTCGGCCAGCGCCTCTCCCATGCCGCGGCCTTCCCGCGCGCCCTCCGCGACGGCCGCGTTCATGTCCCGCCCCGTCTCCTCCGCCATGCCGAACGTCCCGTCTACGAGGCCGCTCGCGACGTCTTCACTCGTACCGCCGTAGGCGGCGAGCTCGAAGTCGTGGATCGCGGCGCTGCCGTTCAGCGCCAGATGGGTGATCACGCGACGCCGCATCAGCTCGATCAAGAGCGGCCCGAGGCCAACCTTGATGACGTGGCCACCCAGCATCGCCACCACCGCCCGGCGGCCGGTGGCACGCACCAGCGCGGCGACGAGATAGCGCAGATCGCGCACGGCCAGGACGTCGGGGAGCGACTGCCAGAAGGCGTTGAAGCTCGAGTCCTCGCCGGGGGGATGGGCGAGGAGCGTGGAGTCGACCTTGTTCGCGCGGCGGGTGATCGGCACGGTCTTGAGACGGGACAGGTCCGCCTCGCCATAGTCGGTCATGGGTACCCCGGGACGGAGAACTCCTTGAGCTTCAGCGTCACGAGCCCGAACGAGAACTTCGACTGCAACCCCAGCATGATGCGCGCCGCGTCGTCGGACAGCCATATCCGCGCCTCGGACTTCTCCGCGAAGATGCCACCGCCGTTCGGAATTTTGGGGCTGAGCACGATCGCATTCCACTTACGGCCCGCCACGTTCACCTTCTCGCGGCCCAGCACGTCGATGATCACGGGATTCCGGTCGGGACGGAAGTAGCGGCGGTACTCGTAGTGCTGCCCGTCGGCGAGCGGCACGGTGCGGATCCAGTAGAGGAACGCCGCATCGTCCAACGGATCGGGCACGGTGGCCGCGGTGCTGTCGTTGTTCAGGTCCCGGAAGAAGCCGGAATCGGGGAAGATGTCGAACCGGTGCTCCCAGGATTTCCCTTTTTCTTCCGTCTTGTTCACGTAGCGCCGGGAGCGGAAATCGGCGCGTCCCACCCAGGACTCGAGGGTCTGGTCGAGGTGATACCAGAGCGCGCCGCCTTCGATGTGAAACCGGAAATGCACGGTGGGCGTGCCTCGGATGGTATCGATCCCCGCGACCTCCATCGTGGCCCCGCCGACGCTGAATACGCCGAAGCGCGCTCCATAGGCGAGCCGCTCTCCGACGCGGAACGGCACAACCGTGACCGGCGGGGGTTCCTGCGCCCCGAGATGTGGGACGACGAGGAGCACGAGCGCGGTCGCGACCACGCGGGCGGCGCGAATCGCGGCGCGTGCGTGCCAGGCCTGTATCAGCTTGCGCCACGGAGTCGTGCGTGGAGGCCGTTGCACGAGATCGTAGCGCGTCGCGGCGGCGACGGTCTCGACGCGGCGTGCCTGGGGCATGAGCCGCGCGAGCAGCTCCGCGTTCGCGCTCCACCCTTCCGTCGTGAGCAGCGGCGTGCCGTCCCGCCTTTGCACCTGCCGCCAGACGATGAGCCGGAGGGCGATGAAGCCCGAGACCGTGTCGCGCACTCCGGGCAGACGCAACAACCGCGGCGCCCACCTCCGGGCCCAGCGCTCCAAGCGGGGCGCAGTCCCTCGTTCGGCCAGATGCTCGGCGACCACCACGTCGGTTCCCGACTCGAGCCGCCGCACCATTTCTTCCATCACTTCCGGCGAGTGGCTGAAGTCGGCGTGCAGCACGATCGCGCAGTCGCGCCGGGGTCGGTCGGTGCGCTGTAGCGCCAGGCGCAGCAACTCCTCGAGGCTCCGGGCGTACCCCTGGCGCTCGCGATGCGTGACGACGCTCATCGGGAGGACCTTCGCGTACCCGGCGAGCAGCTCGGCGGTCCCATCGGTCGAGGCGTCGTCACATACGAGCAGCTGATACTCGCGAGGGAACTCCGTGAAGACCTGGCGCACCTTCCAGAGCACCAGGCCGGCCGTGCGGGCTTCGTTGTGGGCCGGAATGCAGACGTAGATCATCGTCGTGCAATCTAGGCGAGCGAGTGATACACGGCCAAGACGCCGCGTGCCATCGCGAGGGAGGTGAAGTGCGCGGGAAGGAGGAATGTGGAAGGGTTGGTGAGGGCGGCGAGCACGCGGCGCGCCAGCGCGTCGGCGTCGCCAACCGGGACCAACCACTCGGCCGGGACGATTTCGGGGAGGCCTCCCCCTCGCGTCGCCACGACAGGGGTGCCGAGCGCGAGCGCGTGCAGCACCACGCTGCCCAGGCCCTCCTCCCGGGAGGACATGACGAGCACGTCAGCCTCGCGGATCAGCGCATCGGCTTCGGGCACGTAGCCGAGTAGGTGGACCCGAT
>JBGPIJ010000165.1:0-6657 GCA_041484865.1 Gemmatimonadota bacterium | reverse complement strand
CGTATGACCGGGTATACCTGCAACCAGTGCCATATGACGTGGACGCCCACCCCGGACTTCACGTTCACGGGGCAGAAGTTCCGGATGAACGCCTATCGTGAGCCGTTTATTGCGGACAAGATCGAAGCGGGCAACGAAGGCGCGCTGAACGGCAAGCGCCTCGTGCTCGGCCTGCAGAACTATTGGACCTGGCACTATCGGAGCAACATCGTCTCGCAGTCGAAGGCCGCGAGCGATCCGGCAGTGCCGACCCCGAGCGCGAGCGCGATCTCGGGCAATATGTTCGGCAGCGTCGGGATCGATTACACCGGTCCGATCGGCGAGCATTTCGGCATCTGGACCGAGTACTACATCGACGCCGCCGGCGGCGTGGGGAACGTCCGCGGGTCGTGGACGAACGCCGAGTACACGATGGCGTGGGCGGCGAATCCGGGCGGGCCGGGCAACGTGCTCGGGTTCGTTTGGACGAACCAGGAGCTCCCGAACGACATGGGCTTCTCGCCGTTCCGCAGTGGCGCGCCTGATCACCTGTCGCACATCACCCCGGCGATCGGCCGCATTCAGCCCCAGAACCGCTTGGCAACCTACGGCTTCCTGGGCAACCGCTTCATGTACAACGTCGGCGTGCAGACGGGTGAAGACAACACCGATTACCGTCGCCTCGATTACGAGGGCGGGTTCGGCTACGCCTTCGGCAACACCGACTACAAGCAGGGCTGGTTGCTGTTGTGGTGGGCGGCGGGTAACGACATCGTCCCCATGATCAGCCAGAACGTCTACAGCTGGACGAACAACTCGTTCTCGACGCGTGACGCGGTGCAGGGTATCGCCGCGCTGCACAACGGGACGTCGTACAACGCGTCCAACACCGGTGACTTCTACCGTCTCGAGCCGGAAATTCGGATCGGCGCGGTCGATCACGGCCCGCACAGCATCGCGTGGTCCATCGTTCCCTTCTTCGCTGAGCGCGAGCGCTATGACGACGGCTCGGTGGCGATCAATCGGGGTGGTGGGGTGTCGATGCGCTATTGCTGGGAGCGCACGATTTGCGGCACGCCGACCTACGGGTGGAGCAACAAGTACAACTTCACCGATCGGTTCAACGTCGTGCACGATATTCCGATCGATGCGAGCTACAACCTCCTCGTCACCTACCGGGTTGCGATGAACGCGGCCTTCGAGTTCGCGGTCGGCAACGCGCAGTCGCTCGTGCTCGACCAGAACTACCGGAACGGCTGGGCGTGGAGCTTCCAGTGGCACTTCCTGTTCTAGGATGAGTCGCTGGGTCGTGCAGTCGTAGTGCAGGAGGGAAATGCCGGGTGCAGCACGTAGCGTGCGGTTCTGCTGCCCACTCTTAGCCAGCGCATCGTCGATGCGTGCTGCATCCCGGTTCCTCAAAGATACCACTCCCACCGCTCCCTGGGAGGGGCTAAGTTTTGCTCCAGCCTTCCAGGGCGGCGTAGCTCAGCTGGTTAGAGCAGCGGAATCATAATCCGCGGGTCGTCGGTTCGAGTCCGACCGCCGCTATTTGCGAGACAATGACTTCGTGCCCTCGTACCTCCTCGGCGCACGTCTCTTTCGGGACTCCGTTCCAACCTGTACGTTGCAAGGGGACAGGTCGGTTCGGGCCAGCAGCAGCACGGAGCAGTCGACAATACCAGGGGAGTAGCAACGATGACTAAGCTACGGCCGCAGTTCGGAGTGGGATTGCTCCTCGTCGCGCTGGGAGCATGCAAGACCACCAACACGGTTGGATATCCGGCAGAATACGTCTCGATGAAGGGGCCTGGGCATGTGTGGGTGACCGAGTCTGATAAGAGTGTGATCGAGCTCTACAACCCGCAGATCAAGGGCGAGAACGGCGACACGCTGGTCGGCTTCCTGGGCAAGTCGGGAACGTATTTCGAGATGCCGCTTTCTGACGTGAAGCTCATGCGGGCACCGGAAATTTCGATGGGCCGAACCATGCTCTTCGCTGGTACAATCGCTATCGGTTCAGCGCTCCTCCTCACCCAAGTCACGGGCACAAATGGCCCAGCGAACGTCTGTTTTCTGCCCGGCGCAGGGAACAACGGGCTTCCGCTGCCGTGCCCGAAGCCAGCGATTACGACCGATCTGCCATAGTAGCCGAAGGTGGAAGTGGAACGACTGCTCTGAGGCGACCCCGGCGGGTCGCCCTGGCGGCCTGGGCGCCGCTTGGCGACCTTCCGACGATCTCAGACTGAGGAGGGTGCTTGCGTCGAGCAGCCATGTTGGTGTTGGTCGCAGCCACGATGCCCGCGTGCCATACGATTCACACGGTCGGCGTCGCGGACATGCAGCGCTCCCGTCCACCGCAGCGCGTGTGGGTCACACTGCCCGATCATTCGACCCTGCTCGTGCAGCAGCCGGAGATGAGCGGTGACACGCTCGTCGGGATGGTGTACGGCGAGCCCGCGCGGGTGTCTCTGACGGAAGCGTTGTCGATCCGCACGCGGGAGGCCGCGCCGGCCCGAACAGCCGTTCTCGCGCTCGCCTCCGGTGCTTTCCTGCTCGGCACGTTCATGTACCTCCAAAGCCGCCCCGACGTTCACGGGACGTCCATGTGCTACTACAGCATCATCGGCAGCAATGTGAACCCGTGCTGCCAGGGCACGGCCGACAGCCTCCCCTGTTGACCAGCCGGCTGCCTTTGCCCCGGGGCGCGGTCAGGGCGTAGTCGTGGTTCCCGGCCTCCCCGGCTCCACGATGTCGCTCACGAGCACGAGCCGCCCGACGGGCGTGTAATGCTTCCAATCCGGTGCCAGGCCGATGTCCCGGATCAACACCTGCAGGCGTACCAGGGCTCCGGTGGTATCACGCCGGAACCAGGTAAAGGTCACGCTGTCGATCCAGTGGTCCTTCTCGTAGGGAATGCGCACGTTCGAAAGCGCGTTTCGCTTGGTCTTGCCCTGACGTAGCGTTCGGCACGTCACCCCACTAGTCGCCGGCCCCGCGGGATCGACGCACTCGTCGTCGAAGGTGTGGAACCCGACCCGATACTTGATGTTCGTGAGTCCCGCGCGCCTCGGCGGCGTGGTGTCCGTGTCGTCGTCCGGCTCGCCCCCCAGGCGGTTCAGATACCACTTGTACAACGCCTCGATGGACGCACCGATCCGGTAGGCCCGCACCCAACGCGCCGCGGAGTCCGGCACGGCGCGAAGCTGCGCCTCGGCCTGAGGATCGCGGGACGTGCCGGGGACGAGGGGGATATCGGCCCCCGAGTAAGGAGTCATCTGTGCGAGGAGCGGCGCCGGTGCGAGCGCGACGATGGCAGCGACGAGCAGCCACCTCCACGACGCGGCGAGAGCACGTTTCATAGCGGAGTCCTGCCTCCAGTCGAGGAACGGTGCAAAAGAAGTGCGTAAACTATGCGAGCCCCCGGAGCCAGTCCACCTTGCGCGGCATGGCGCGGGGCATGCGCCTCCGGTAGCTTAACAAAGAGGGGCTCGAGACGGGGAGATCGATCGTGCACTATATCCACACCATACGTTTTGCGGCTGGGTTCGCGTGTCTCATGGCGATCGCCGCCTGCCACACGCTCCGACCGCTGCCCTCCACCCAGCTGAATACGAACTCCGAGCCGCGGCTGTGGGTGACGCGGGCCGACCACTCGACCCTCGTGCTCGACGAGCCGCGCGTTCAGGGGGACACCCTGAGCGGCGTGATCCATGGCGAGGCGCGCCGGCTGCCGCTGTCGGATGCGATCGCGATTCGCGCGCGCCGTCCGGCCCCCGTCCGGACGGCGGTCGTCGTGGCGCTGTCCGGAGCTTTCCTGCTCGGCGGCATGATCTACATGGAACACCGGCCCGACGTCGGCGACGCCCAGACCTGCGAAACGGGACGATTCGGCGATCTTCCCCTACCGTGCTGCCAGGTCCAGGCGAACCCGACGGGTCCGTGCTGAGGGGCGGAGCGCGGGACGCGGATGTGGAGGAAGGGTAGACTCCGCGCAGTCCTGCGTCTGCGCTGTCCGGTGTGTCTCGAGGGGCCCATGTTTTCGGGCCCTTTTGCTATGCTCGAGCGCTGCCCGCGCTGTGGACACCGCTTCGAGCGGGAGCCGGGATTTTTCCAGGGCGCCATGTACGTCAGCTACACCCTCGGCGTAGGGCTGTTCGTCGTGCTCGTGCTCGTCTCCGCGCTACTGCTCTCCCATCGTATCGGGTTCGTCCGCGCCGTCCTCGTCGCCGTACTCGTCTACCTGTTTTGGGTCCCGGTGGTGTTCCGCTACTCGCGGGTGATCTGGGCCCACGCCAACATTGGCACGCTACAGGGGAACGAAGGGCCCGGTCAGGGGGCGGAGAAATCTTGACGCTCCCCCGTCAACCCGTATGTTGGGGACGATTTTTGCTCATTTCTCCCGCGAAGGAGCTCGACTCGCATGGCTGACGGACGCAAGCGTCTCTACCTGCTCACCCTGATAGCATTGGTGGGCCTCGTTCCGCTTCGCGCCACGGCGCAAGGATTCCGGTTCGCCAACATTCCGTGGGGCTCGAACGGCGTCACGATGAAGCAGATGATGGCCGATCAGGGACTGTCCTTCGTGGAGGTGGATTCCGAGGGCGACTACAAGTTCAAAGGGACCCTAAACGGCTATGAGGCGGTCGTGTGGGGCCTCATGTCCACCAATGGCGTGGCGAAGATCAGCGTGACGCTGTTCACGCCGGACGAGAAGGCGCGCAAGGCGTACCAGGACATGAAGACCGCCCTCACCGTGAAGTACGGAGCGCCGACCGAAGTTCTGGAGCGCTTCGACCCGCCCTATCACGACGGTGATGGGCGGGAAGACCAGGCAGTTCGGGAGGACAAGGGTCATCTGCTCGCCCTGTGGAAAACGCCGGTGGACCGCGATACGAGCTATCTGGGCCTGCAGGTTACCGCGAAACTGAACGTGTTTCTGGCCTACGAAGGACCGGGGTGGGGTGCGGAGCTGGACAAGCGCCGCGCCAAACCGAGGCAGAATAATCCTTTCTAGCGTTCCAATTCGCGCCAGCGCGACCGCCTTCCGAGACTGGGAGGCGGTTTCCCGCCTGGCGCTCGCCTGCTGTGCCGACGACCTTTCGTATGCTGGCCAGTAGTGCCGAAGGGATGGATCAACCGTTGAACCTGGGAGATTCCTCATGACGAAGCAGATGGGCGCGGCGCTCGCGCTGCTGGGGTTCGCTCCGGCGATCCTGGTGGCTCAGGCGAAAGCGAAGATCGTCTCGCCGAAGCAGAACGCCACGGTTACCGGATCAACGGTCCAAGTCGTGCTTCAGGCCGAGGGCGTCCAAATCGCGCCGGCCGCGGAGCACAAGCCCGGCACCGCGCACTATCATCTGTTCCTCGACACGAACCTCACGCCCGCGGACTCGGCGATCCCGATGGGCATCGCCGGAATGGTTCACCTCGGGAAAGGGCAGTCCGAGTACACGCTCGAAGTTGCTCCGGGCGCGCACCGCCTGATCGTCGAATTGGCCGATCCCGCGCACGTCCCGATGAAGGGCGCGTCGACGGACACCGTCCGGTTCACCGTGAAGCCCTAGCGGATGCCGGACCGGCCGCCCACGCGGCCGGTCCGATGGTGTCACGGGCGCGGGTCTCGCCACACGATCGGGCGGATGTCGCGCGATCGTTCCTCGGCGAAGCGCTGCGCGGCCTGAAGGTGATCCTCGTAGTCTTTGCGCCAGACCGCGGGCATGTGAGTGCGGAAGAACGGCGCCGTCATGACTTCACCCTGCGGGGCGGCGGCGGCTCCGAATCCGACATCCGTCACATCGCCGAGGAAGCACGTCGAGCTCCCGGTATCCATCGCGTTCACCACCCGACATTCGAAGTGCGCGAAGCAGTCGTCGAGCACCGGCACACCCGAGCGCCCAAGGTGGTGTGGAAGCTCGGCGAGCTTGTCGCGCGCCCGGCCGCTCACGAACCCGAGGCGGTGCACGAGCTCGAACTGGTCGGAGCGCAGCAGGTGCAGCACGAACACTCCCGTCTCGAAAACCATGTCGTGGCTGAAGTTGAACTTGTGGATGTAGACCGACAGGCGAGGAATGGTGGGAACGATCGAGGCGCGCACGGCGCTGTCGAGGATCATCCCGTTGCGCTTTTCGCCGCGCCGCGCCGTGATCGCCACGACGGGAGAGGTCAGATTGCGGAGGAGTTGGTAGGTCGCGGCTGGTCCCATCTATTAATTATATCACCAACCGGCACGTCGATTCAGTCGTAACTCTCCATACAACAATAGTCTCTCTAGTTGTGAGCCAGACCTGGGTCATAGATCTGGTCATCCACTTTGGGCTAACCCGCGACGGACCTATCTTCCACACACTCTACTGTAGAATTGCGTTTGTGATGAACGATCGTGAGCGCCGCAGCTTACGCGCGAGCCGTTAGACAGCACGAAAGGCGTCCACGCTGACAACGACACGGTGGTACGCTGCGGGCGCGGCTGCCTCGACCTCCTTGGCCAGCCAGTCTCGATCCATCCGGTCACATTTTCCACGCGGGTTTCGTCACTTGACTGACTGGCCACGGCCCGCCAAAGTGACAAACCCAGGAGGAGACCCTGATGAGACTCAATGACATGAACCTCTACGTAAAGCCGCAGTCCTTATGAAGGCGCCGCAGGGTCCCGCGCGCAAGCTTGGCAAAGCGAAGCCG
>JBGPIJ010000164.1:0-6670 GCA_041484865.1 Gemmatimonadota bacterium | reverse complement strand
GACGGTGCGCGCGACGGCGACCGGGAGGCCGGCGCTCGCCAGCGCGACGCCGAAGAGCGTGTGCCGCGCGCCGCGCGTCATCGCCCGGAGCCAACCAGGCCGTCCAGCGTGCGTGCCGTCTCGCGGGTGGTCGCGTCCGGGTCCGCACCTGCGGCGATCCGCTCGACCATGCCGCGCAGCACCGCTTCCGCTTCGCGCCAGCGGTCGACGCGCGCTCCCCACGGCGCCCGCGCGCTCGCGCCCGCCCGCGCGAACACCGCCTCCCATCCGAGCGTGTCACCCGCGGCAAGCTCCGCGACCGCGCGCGCCCGCGCGGGCAGCTCATATCCCGCATCCTCGCCCAGCTGCTGCGCCCCCAAATCCGTGAGCGCCGCGGCGAGTTCGACCGCGAGCTTCCGCCGCAGGGTGGTCGGGGAGACGGCATACCCGGACGCGCTGAAGACGGTGGCGCTCTCGAAACCCGCGCGGTGCGGGATCGGCGCGAACCCCGCGCGGAGGCCGCGCGTTTCGGCCCAATGCCGCAGGGCCGGAACCCACGAATGATCGGCGGTCGCCATCGCGATCCGGCCGCTCGCGAACAGCCGGAGACTTTCGCTGAACGGCGGCCCCGTCACCTGCGTGGTGGGCGGCGCGATCCCGTCCCGCACGATCCAGTCGGTGAGCCAGCGGAGCGCGGCGCGCGTGGCGGGGGCGTCGAGACAGCCGCTCGCCCGCTCGCCGTCCGCGCAGAGCACGTCACCGCCGCCCGAGCGGATCCACGGCAGCCACACCGAGGCGCGGGGGTCGAAGTGGGTCCCCCAGCGGTCGATCGTCCCGTCGCCATCCGTGTCCTGCGTGAGCTGCTCCGCGGCGGCGAGAAAATCGTCCCAGGTCCAATCGTCCGATGGGTAGCCGAGGCCGGCCCGGTCGAACAGATCCTTGTTGAAGGCGAGCACGACCGGGGAATAGCCTCGCGGGAGCGCATACACGCGGCCCTCGCGCCGCCACAGGTCGAGCACGGCCGGATCGTACGCACCCAGCTCCACGCCCACGCGAGCCAGATAGGGCGTGAGATCGAGGGCGCCACCCCCCTCCAGCACCGCGGCGGCGTCCTCGTCCAGAAGGACGACGTCGGCCGGCGCCCCCGAGACGCGCGCGACCGTGACGCCGGGATGCGCCGCAACGAAGCTCTCGATCCCGCGGTCTTCCACCGCCGATTCCGCGGCGCCCCCGCTGGCGGCGAGGCGCAGCGGCCCGCGCTGGTCACCGCCACAAGCCGACGCCGCCAGCGCCAGCGCCATCACGCGCAGTGTGCTTAAATTCATCGGTCGCCCGGTGCATTATACGCCGATCACCACGTATCGCTGATCCGACATCCCGAAAAATTCCGCGACCGCGCAACCCGCGAAGGAGCATAGCATGGCGCATACGTTGCCGCCGCTGCCGTACGATTTCGCCGCGCTCGAGCCGACGATCGACGCACAGACGATGCAGATTCACCACGACAAGCACCACCAGGCGTACGTCAACAACCTGAACGCGGCACTCGACAAGCATCCCGAGCTGCACAACAAGTCTCTGGAGGAGCTGCTCCGCCAGCTCAACACGGTGCCCGAGGATATCAGCACGACCGTCCGGAACAACGGCGGCGGGCATCACAACCACTCCCTGTTCTGGACGATCATGGCGCCGCGGGCGGGTGGCGAGCCCTCCGGAAAGCTGGCGGACGCAATCAAGAAGACGTTCGGTGACTTCGCCAAGCTCAAAGAGACCGTCACCAATGCCGGAGTGACGCGCTTCGGCAGCGGTTGGGCGTGGCTCACGGTGATGGGAGGGAAACTCGAGGTCTCGAGTACCGCCAACCAGGACAGCCCGCTGATGGAGGGGAAGACCCCGATCCTCGGTCTCGACGTGTGGGAACACGCCTACTATCTGAAGTACCAGAACAGGCGGCCGGACTACGCCGCGGCGTGGTGGAACGTCGTGAACTGGCCGGAAGTGCAGAAGCGCTTCGAGGCCGCGCAGCGATAGCGGTCCGCGGCCGAGACGCGTCTAGTGGATCGTCTCGGCCGTCACTTCCGCCTCGCCTTCGGGCCCGAACGTCACCCGGAGCCGCCACGGCTGGCAACAGACCTCGCAATCCTGCACGTAGTCCTGCGACGCGCCGCCCCCAGCGTCGAGCACGATCTCGTTGATCGCGGCGCAGTAGGGGCACTGGACGTTGGCATCGGAATCGGCGGTGCCGTCCCCCGCTGGGAACTCGTCGTCCTCTGGTGCGTCGATCACGGCCGGTCGGCGAGCGTCCTGGGCTGCGGCATGCAGGTGTGCACGAGGATCACCGCGGAACGCGCGTCGGTGACGAATCGCTGTCCCTTCGCGTTCCGTCCCTCGGTCACGGCTCCCGCCACGTCGACGTAGCGGACCAGCTCCCCGCAGCCCGTCGCCTCGAGCTCCTTCACGATCCGGTCCCGCTCGACGTCGATCGCGGGATTGATGCGGTGGGTAAACCGGCCCTTGAAGGGGTTGACCTCCACCCCGACATCCTCGTTCGCCGCGCCGACCCAGGCTCCGGCGAGACTGTCGAGCAGCCACAGCCGCACGTGATGACGCGACTTCGCGTTCGGACCGGCCAGCTGATAGGCGAGATCCTGGCGCCGGCCCCGGAAATACTGCGTGCTGAGGGGAGCGCCGACGGCGGGACGGTTCGCGATACCGGCCACGATCTCCCGCGTGACGGTCGCGATGGAGCCGCGCGCGGGACCTACCCAGCCAGCGCGGCGAAACGCGCTGTCGAGATGCCCTGCGGTCCCGAAGAACAACAGGTTCAGGGGATCGCCCGCGCCCCGGCCGTTCTTCGGCTCGCTCCAGGGATCGAACGTGGGGAGATCGGGAAGCGGCGCCGCGGCGGTTGTGGAGGCGGGAGTTGAGCACGGGGCGTCGATGATCACCCGCAAGGGCGTCATCAGCCGCAGCCGGCCGGTCTCGCCCGGAACGATGCGCGCCGCCGGGCCGCGCCGGGCCAACCAATACCCGCCGAGCACCGCCGCGGGCACGACCGCGACGTCGGCCGCTCCCATGATGCCGGCGGGCCAGGCTCGTCCGGCGAGGGATGCGCGCGCCCCGTATATCACGCCTGAGCCAGTCACGTTCTTGGCGGGCGTGTACTCCAGCGTTTCGAGCACGGCATCGAACGAGACCCAACGCTGCGGCGCCACTTCGAGCGAATCGAACCGCAACCCCAGGGCGCCGCGACCACCGAACATCCGGCCGGCCCGCGAGACGACCACCCGCCCCGCGACACGACGATACGCCGGGACGACCAGGCAGCGATCGATCGTGAGCGGATCGAGCGTTTGCACCAGCACCGGCGTGCCGACCGTGTCGCGACCGCTGTGGACTGAGTGCAGGAATCGGATCGCGAGATTCGTGCCCGCCGGAAACACCACTGTCTCCTGACCAGCGACCACCCAGCCGGAGACGGCGAGACCGAGCAGCAGCGCGCGCATGCTAGACCGCGGGGGCATTCGCGGGCTCGCGTTCCAGCCGGGCCCGAAAGGCCGCGCCGAGCCGCCGCGCGACGGGCCCAACCCGCCCGTCGCCGACCGGCCGCCCGTCGACCGACACGACCGGCATCACGTCGGCCGTGGTGGCCGTGACGATGACCTCACTCGCCCGCCACAGCTCCGCCGCGACGAACGGCTCTTCCACGACCGTGACGTTCAGCTCGGCGGCGAGCTCGAGCACGACCTCGCGCGTGACACCCGCGAGAATGCGATTCGCCAGGGGATGGGTGCGCAGCTTCCCGCCGATCACGGCGAACACGTTGGAGCTGGCTCCTTCCGTGACGATGCCGTCTCGAATCAGGATCGCCTCGAAGGCCCCCGCGGCGGCGGCCTGCTGCTTGGCGAGAACGTTAGGAAGGAGATTGATCGTCTTCAGATCGCAGCGTGCCCAGCGCAGGTCGGCGGTAGTGACGGCGGGGGCGCCTTGCTCGCGCAGCTGGTCGGGGACCACGAGGCGCGCGGCGCTGAGGAACACAGTGGGCGGCGTCCCGGGCGGAGGGAACTGGTGCTTGCGCACCGCGACCCCGCGCGTGATCTGGAAATACACGGTGGCGTGCCCGGTCTCGAGCCCGTTCTCCCGCAGCAGGCGCTCGGAGATCACGTTCAACCCGGCGCCGTCGAGCTTGTCGGGAAGGGCGAGGCTCAGCCCCGCGAGCCCCCGTGTGAGGCGGCGCACGTGCCGCTCCCACTCGAACAACCGGCCATTGTAGGCGCGCGTAACCTCGTACACGCCATCGCCGAACAGAAATCCGCGATCGTCGACCGAAACGGTGGCGCGCGCGCGATCCACGAACCTGCCATCGAGATAGACGGCCATGCTGCAATATGCGGAGGCACCCCCCGGGCGTCGAGTCTCCGGAGGGGAACTAGGCTCGTTCCGCTCGAGCGAGGCTCCACTTGAGCGCCGACGGGGTGACCAGGGTCGTCAGCACCACCATGATCACCACGGCGGAGAAGATGGCCCGATCCACGATTTGCTCCCCCTGCACCGTCAGGCCAAGTCCCAGGTTCGCGAAGATCAGTCCCACCTCGCCGCGCGGAATCATCCCGAGACCGATCGTCAGTTTGTCGAGGCGGGCGCCGATGCCTCCGAGGGCGCACGCCTGCTTCCCGATAATCGCCGCCACCGTGAGCAGCGCCGCGAGCCCGAGCACCTGCGCGTGCGCGAAGCTCCGCAGCTCGACCCGCATGCCCATCACGACGAAGAAGACCGGCACGAGCAGCATGCCGATCGGGCGCACCAGGTCCACCAGGGGCGGCTCCCCGCGGCTCGTGAACGTCGCGCCGTGACGGTCCTCCAGCACCAGCCCCGCGGCGTACGCCCCGACGATCGGAGCCAAACCGACAGCGGATGCGGAGTAGGCGAGCAAGAAGCAGAAGACGAGCGCCGTGACGAGGAGCAGCCCCCGCCCCCGCAGCCGTCCCGCGAACGCGAATAGCCGCGGCGATACGGCGCTGCCCACCGCCAGGCCGCCGAAGAGGAACACGACGGCCTTGCCCACGGCGAGCGCGATCCCGGCATAGGAGAGCTCAGTTCCGAGATTCGCGGCGGCGATCACGCTCGTGATCACCGCGAGGATCATGAGTCCCAAGACGTCGTCGATCACGGCGGCGCCGAGGATGATCCGCGCCTCCGGCGAGCGAGAGCGTCCGAGGTCCTGGAACACCCGCGCGGTGATGCCGACACTCGTCGCGGTGAGCGCCGCGCCCAGAAAGGCATGGACGTAGCGGCTGCGCTCGGGCAGCACGAGGGCCCCGACACCCCAGCCCAGCACCCACGGCGTGACGACGCCCAGCACCGCCACGATGAGCGAGCGCCAGCCTACCCGCATCATGTCGCCCACCGTCGATTCGAGTCCGACCTCGAAGAGCAGCAGCACCGCCCCGAGCCGCGCAAACGCGTCGACAGTGGCGTCGGCGGCGACGACCCGAAACCATGGCACCCCGACGAGGTCCAGGTTGCCGAGCACGATACCCGCCACGATTTCGCCCAGGACGGCGGGCTGGCCGATCCGCTCAGCGAGGTCACCGCCGAGCTTGGCGGCAGCGAGAATAGCCGCGAGAGCCAGCACCAGGGGTGCTATCGGGTCACCGCCGGTGGCGGAGAGCAACGCGCTGGGCGCGGCGACGGGAAGCAATAGCGGTGTCATGGTCGCGATAATGTGCATACTCGACACGGTTTTAGCAACGTAGCGTCGTACATCATGGTCCGTCGATGCAAAACGTCCTTGACATCGTGCACGATATGCAGTTATTTCAGTGCGTCGCGCACACCACGCTCACTCCAAACTCCGGGGACTAGTCATGAGACGCCTGCCTTTACTGACCCTGCTGCTCGCGGTCGCCCTGCCGTTCGGGCTCGCCGCCCAGACGCCGGCGCCCGTCGATTCCATCGCCCGATCGGCTGCCGCTGCCGCGACCGCGAATACGGTCGCGATCAATTTCGTGTGGACGCTGGTCTGCGGCTTCCTCGTGATGTTCATGCAAGCCGGATTCGCGCTGGTGGAGACCGGCTTCACGCGCGCCAAGAACGCGGGCCACACGATGGCGATGAACTTCATGGTGTACGGAATCGGCATGCTGGCGTATTGGGCGTTCGGCTTCGCCCTGCAGGCGGGCGGCGTGGGTGCGCTCGGCACGCTCGGCGGATACGACAAGATGAACCAGGAGTTCACGCTCCACTTCGGCAAGACCGTCTGGGGCCTGTTCGGGCACACCGGCTTCTTTCTGACGGGTGTGGCGTACACGGCTCCCGTGTTCGCCTATTTCCTCTTTCAAATGGTCTTCATGGACACCACCGCGACGATTCCTACCGGCGCCATGGCCGAGCGGTGGAAATTCTCCGCGTTCTGCGTGTTCAGTATCTTCGTCGCGGGCGTGATCTACCCGATCTACGGCAACTGGGTGTGGGGCGGCGGCTGGCTATCGCAGCTCGGTGTGAACTTTGGGCTCGGCCATGGGCACGTGGACTTCGCCGGGTCTTCGGTGGTGCACATGACGGGCGGCATGATCGGGCTCGTAGGCGCATGGCTGCTCGGCGCGCGGCGCGGCAAGTACAACGCCGACGGGACGCCCAACCCGATTCCCGGCCACAACCTCCCGATGGGCCTCCTCGGCACGTTCATCTT
>JBGPIJ010000163.1:0-6678 GCA_041484865.1 Gemmatimonadota bacterium | reverse complement strand
GGATCGAACCTCGAGCAGATGACTGAGGCCACGCACGTCGCTGCGGCGATTCGTGGGGGGGCGTCGCTCATGCATGCAGTCCAGATGCTGAATCACGTGGACGAGCTGGGGATGTAGCAGGTGGGGCGGGTCCTCCCCACCCTGCACAAGCTAGGCGCTCCCCTCGCGCACGGAGAGGCGCAGCGTGCGCGCCTCGCCGAGATCCCGCTGCCCCGCACGTTTGGAAGCGCCCTGGCGGCGGCGGGACTGTTGCCGCTTCGCCCCACCGGGCTCGACATCCTGCAGGTCAACGTCGGGAAGCGCTGCAATCAGACCTGCCGGCACTGCCACGTCGACGCGGGTCCCGACCGCGTCGACGTCATGCCCCGCCCCGTTCTCGAGGCGTGCCTCTCGTTCCTCGAGCGCGCTCGCATCCGAACGCTGGACGTAACGGGCGGCGCGCCGGAGCTCCATCCCGACTTCCGCGAGATCGTGACGCGCGCACCGGCGCTCGGGGTGCACGTGATCCATCGCTGCAATCTCACGGCAATCCTGCTTCCCAACTACTCGGATATCCCCGAGCTGCTCGCCGCGCGTCGGGTCGAGGTGATCGCGTCCCTGCCCTACTACCAGGCCCGCGAAACGGACACGCAACGCGGCGAAGGGGTGTTTCAGGAATCGCTCGTGGGATTGCGGCGCCTCAACGCGCTCGGCTATGGCAAGGGGACGGGACTGGTCCTCAATCTGGTGACCAACCCCGTCGGCAGCTATCTCCCCGGGAACCAGAGGGCCTTGGAGCACGACTGGAAGCGCGAGCTCGGGCGCCGTTACGACATCCACTTCGATCACCTGTACGCGATCACCAACATGCCGATCAGCCGGTTCCTCGCGTTCCTCGAGGAGAAGGGCCGCACCGAGGAGTATCTCGTCCGGCTGGTGAATGCGTACAACCCCGCGGCCGCGGCGCGCGTGATGTGCCGCAATATGCTCTCGGTGGGATGGGATGGCACGCTGTACGACTGCGACTTCAACCAGATGCTCGACCTGCCGGTCGCGGGCGGCGCGCCACGCACCATCTTCGAGGCGAACCTCGCGGCCTTAGCCGGCCGGGAGATCGCCGTCGGTCCGCACTGCTTCGGCTGCACCGCCGGCGCGGGGAGCTCGTGCGGCGGGGCAGTCGCGCCATAGCGCTCGTAAAGAAATCGTGTAAGAACTGCACGAAACGCTTGACACCCTCCCGCCCAGCCGTAGGTTGACCGTGACGTTGATCTCTGGCTCACCCATTACTCCTCAACGGAACCATGAAACTCATCACAACGATCGTGCGGCCTGAGCGCCTGCCGGAAGTCAAGGCGGCATTGTTTCAGGCAGGTGTCACCGGCATCACGCTCAGTCGCGTCAGCGGCCACGGCGGGGAGCAAGAGGTCGTCGGCCAGTATCGTGGGACCACCGTCGTGATGGAGTTCCACGAAAAGGTGAAGATCGAGATGGCCGTCTCCGAGTCGTTCGTCGAAGCGACCATCAAGGCGATTCTCGCGTCCGCGCGGACCGGTGAAGTCGGCGACGGCAAGATCTTCGTGCAACCGCTCGAGCGGGTCATCCGGATCCGCACCGGTGAGGCGGACAACGCCGCCCTCACCGCGATCAACGCTGACCAAGTGCAGCGCCACGCCCTCGAAGTGGCACAGCACGGAGAAAATCCATGAGCCCGTCCTTGCTGCAAGCGGCCGCACCCGCCGTCAACGTCATCTCCGCCGGCGACACCGCCTGGGTGCTCACCGCGTCGGCGCTGGTCATGGTGATGACCGTCGGCCTGGCGTTCTTCTATGGTGGCCTGGTGCGCCCGAAGAACTCGCTCAACACCATGATGATGAGCATGGTCGCCCTCGGCGCGATCAGCGTGCAATGGATCCTCGTGGGCTATTCGATCGCCTTCGGGCACGGCACGCCCATCTGGGGCGGCTTGGCATGGCTCGGATTCCACGGCGTGGGACTGGACGCCGACCCCGCCTATGCCGCCACCATTCCGCTCCAAGCGCATTCGATGTTCCAGCTCATGTTCGCCATCATCACCCCCGCGTTGATTTCGGGGGCGATCGTGGAGCGGATGAAGTTCCCCGCGTACGTCTTGTTCATCCTCCTCTGGGCGACCTTCGTGTATGACCCGCTGGCCCATTGGGTCTGGGGCGCCGGCGGCTGGCTGCAGGCAAGGGGCGCGCTCGATTTCGCGGGTGGGACCGTGGTGCACATCAGCGCCGGCTTCTCGGCGCTCGTGGCGGCGAGTATGCTCGGGCCGCGGCGCGATTTCAAGCGTGCGGCGATCGTGCCCCACAGCGTGCCCCTCGTGCTGCTCGGCGCGGGACTCCTCTGGTTCGGCTGGTTCGGCTTCAACGCCGGCTCGGCGCTGGCCGCGAACGGCCTCGCCGCCCTGGCGTTCACCAACACCAACACGGCCGCGGCCGCGGCGCTCGTCACCTGGGCCGGCCTCGACTTGATGCGCAACGGCAAGGCCACCGCTGTCGGTGCGGCAACCGGACTGGTGGTGGGGCTCGTCGCCATCACACCGGCCGCCGGATTCGTCACGCCGATGGCCTCGATCGCGATCGGCGTGATCGGCGCGTGCGTGAGCTACACCGCCATACAGATCCGCTCTCGCACGCGCCTCGACGACTCCCTCGACGTGTTCTCCTGCCACGGGATGGCGGGCGTTGCGGGCGCCTTGCTCACCGGCGTGTTCGCCACCAAGGCCATGAACTCGGCGGGCGGGAACGGTTGGCTGGCAGGCAACTTCGCTCAGATGGGGGTGCAGGTCGTCGCGGTCCTGTCCGCGATCGCAATCTCGGTTGTGGGCACGTTCGTCTTCATGACCCTCGTGAACATGGTGTTCGGCGCCAAAGCGGATGTCCGCGAGCAACTGGGCGGTCTCGACCTGGGCGAGCACGGCGAGGAGGCGTACTACGGCGGCGACGTCGGAGGGTCGGCCGTTCCGGGTGCCGCGTTGGGGGAGGCGGTCATCGTCTCGACCGAGCCAGGCATGAGGCGGACGGTCGCGTCGCACTGACGCCCGCGAGCTCGACAAAGACAACGACGCCCCCGGCCGCCAGTCGCGGCGCGGGGGCGTCGGGTTTCAAGGATCTCAGTGAGCTTCAGCTCGCCGCACGTGCGCGCCGACGAGCATGAATCCCACGCGCACCTCGATCGGGAACGCCAAGGCCGCCACCACGCAAGCAATGACGATACCGAGCCCCGAATCGGGCATCACGAAGCGGTGCATTGCCCCCCAAACGACGATGAACAGCACATAGGTGAGGATCACGCCGACAAACTGGCGAAATCCCGTGCCGCCTCTGACGTCGTATTGGAAGCCTCCAAAAAAGAGCGCTCCGACTGCCCAGAACAGCGTTACCGGCACCAGCCAGGTTTCGATCATGGACCCTCCACTCGGGCGCAGCGTTCACATCCGACCTGGGACGAGCGCCCTAAGTGACGCCATCGTGGGGGGGCTGTCAACATCAAAAGGGGCCAACCGTCCGTGGCTGGTCCCTTGAGATCGATAAGGACAGGAGTTGGAGGGGGTTACAACGTCTCACCGCCTCCACGTTGTGCGCGGCTGGCTCACCGTGATGAGGTTCATCACACCCTTCACCCCAACGAGCCGCTGCACCGATTCCTCAGCGACGCGCCGGTCCGACTCGCGCTTGAGCTCGCCCTCGAGATGAACCCATCCCGCGATGGCCTTAACCTTGAGGTTCGCGTTGGCCAGCAACACGTCCCATTCGAGAATTTGCGCGGCCGCACGCCCCAACTCCGCGTCGCTCCGCTCGTGTGCCCAGGGCGGAGTAACGGTGATGTCGTTCCTCACGAGCCGTACTCCCCGGAGCCGCCTCGCCGCACGCTCCGCGGTCACCTTTTCCAGGTAGCTCCCGGCTGTCCCTGAAAGCGTCACCGCGCCACGGTTGACTAGGACCCTCAGGTGGCTCGGATCCAACACAGGCTCGCCGGCAAGCTCATCGAACACCCTGGATTGCAGCTTACTGTCGGCGGCGGCGATACCGCCGTCGTCGGCGCGCCACATTTCGATCGACGACCCTCCTCCTCCGGGGTAGCGCTCTCCGTTGCTCTGCCAACCCCGAGTGCGCCGGCGGGCCCGCTGGGCGCGATTGGCGGCGACTCGAGTCGCCACCGTGCACGCGATGCGCCTGGCCCTTCTCACCGCACGTCCGAACGCAGTCCGGAAGCGCTTCCGCCCTACTCGCTGGGGTCGCAAAGCCGGGTATGATTTCATAGACTGGCGATCCTCGTTGTGCCCGCTGCTGTTGTCTGTGCCAATGCCGGCACAATATGCATAAAACGCACGTTTTAGTCAACACCATGCACGAATCTGGCAAAATACTCCCAAAGAACTAGACAAAAACTGCTTGCTTAGCACAATAATTGGTACACTGGTGCACAACACAGCCCAAATGGGACGGCTGTCTGTTGACACTAAACAAGCCGGCCCTTCGACGGGTTTCGAGGGGATTGGAGGAACCGCTCGTCTCAGCGCGCGGTCAGGGGGCCGCACCGCTCGGGGGACCTGCCGCGTGGATCCACCGCTGTGCTGCGTCCACCTCGCCTTTGCTGACCGCATGGCCGCCGGGTTCCCAGTGGAGCGTGACTTGGGCGCCCGTCTGACGCAGCAGCCTGGCCAGATGCTCCGTCTGTGTGGCCGGGGCGATCGGATCGGCGCGTCCGGCGCCGATGAACACGGAGGTGCCCGTAAGATCGGGAGTTGGATCGGGCACGAAAGGCACCATCGGGCTCAAGAGCACTGCTCCACGTAGCAGTCCGGGACGCCGTAGCAGGAGACTCGCGGCGATGTTCGCCCCGTTCGAGAACCCCACCGCGACGAACCGACCGCGATCGAGCTCGTATGTTGTTGCGGCACGCTCGATGAACTCGGCCAACTCCGCGGTGCGGCGGGCAAGATCCTCTTGGTCGAAGACCCCTTCGGCGATACGGCGAAAAAAGCGCGCCGCGCCGCGCTCCAGGACCTTACCGCGCGGGCTCAGCATCCCCGCGCCCGGAAGCAAGGCTCGCCCGAGGGGAATGAGATCCTCCTCGTCGCCGCCGGTGCCATGCAGGAGCAGCAGCGTCGTGCTGCCCGCCAGCTCCGCCCCATCGGTCGGGGGGATGTAGCGATGGATGAATCCGAGGGCATCTCCGCTCACGTCCTCGGGCCCTGTGGTGCCCATGAAAAACGCGGCTGCTGACGCCGGGGCGGGAAGATGGATTGGCGGTAGAACGGCCTCGATCTCCGCGCGATGCGCCTCGTACTGCCGCGGCAACATCAGACGCTCACCAAGTCGCTCTACTGGCTCGTCGATGGCGAAGCCGGGCGGATCGGTCGCGAGCTCGAACAGCACGCCACCTGGCTCGTGAAAGTAGACCGAGTGGAAATAGTTTCGATCGATCACCGGCGTGGGATCGAGCCCGGCCTGCGTGACCTGCTCGCGGACCTCCAGCTGCGCGCGATCGTCGGCCACGCGCCACGCCACATGGTGGACCGTGCCCGCCCCGGAGGTTCCCCGAGGGAAACCGCCGACCGAGCGCACGTCCACGACCTTTCCGGGCCCACCGTCGCCAGCTGCGAAACGCCGAATGCTGCCGTTCTCAGACACGGCGCGAACCCCAAGGGTATCAACCAGTACCCGCTCCGTGTCATCGCCCTGCTCAACCCACAACGTCACGCTATGGAAGCCGCGAATCGCGTGCTCGCGCGGAATTCCGGGTGCGTTTGCCCACGCGGGACTCGTCTCGGCACCGGCGTGGGCCACGATCTCGAGCATCAACCCATCAGGGTCCTTGAACGAGAGCACGCCCTTCGTCGGACCCTCATACGTGATACTGTGACGCACCAGCCGCTCGACCCAGAACCCGAGTGCGCTCGGGAGGACGGCAAACGACGTCACGGCCACCTGCCCCGTCCCCTGGCGTCCGCGTCGCGCGCCGGGCCAGGGGAAGAAGGTCAGGATGCTCCCTGGACTACCGACCTCATCGCCGAAGTAGAAGTGGTAGGTCTCCGGGTCATCGAGGTTCACCGTCCGCTTGACCAGTCGCAGCCCGAGCACCCCGGCGTAGAAGTCGAGGTTGTGCTGCGGATCACTCGCAATCGCGGTGACGTGATGGATGCCGAGGATGCTGGTCACAATCACCCTTCGGTAAACCTTCGTCTCGCTGCGCCCGCTAACCTGGTTACGCCCCAAATGTAGCGCGCCGATTTAGCGGGCAGGTCAGCCGGCGCGTCGCGTGTCGCATTTCCGCCCGCCCGTGCCGCAAAAACGCCCTAGGCCACCGGACCCCAGGGATGCAAGCTTCATCGCGCGTGGCGAAGAGGCTGCGGGATCGCGCCGTCCAGCTCGGGCTCTGAGGAGAGATCGGCACCGCCCCCCATGGCAACCGCACCCAGTCTCAGTCCCGAGCAGGAACGGCGGCGCGAGGTACTGCGCCAGACTGGCGGAGCGCTCCGGGGGCGGGTCGTGACGTTGTGGGAGGTTTCGCCGCAGGCCGAAGTCGTGCCCGTGCTCACAAGCGTGGCGAATCCGCCCTACCACGCGACGATCCTCGACGTCGATGCCACCCTTCGCCGCTGGGGAACCCCGATCGTGCAAGGCAGCGGCTGGGTGGGGTGTCACCTCGACGACGTCGGAAGGTGGGTCG
>JBGPIJ010000162.1:0-6724 GCA_041484865.1 Gemmatimonadota bacterium | reverse complement strand
GCTGTTCAAGATCGCCAAGGTGGGGACGATCGCCGGCAGCTTCGTACGCAGCGGCGTGATCCCCCGCACGGGACGCATCCGCGTGATTCGCGACGGGGTGGAGGCGTACGGCGGCACGCTCTCGTCGCTCAAGCGATTCAAGGACGACGTCCGCGAGGTGCGTGAAGGGTTCGAGTGCGGCATCGGTGTGGAGAATTTCAACGATCTCAAGGTCGGCGACCTGATCGAGGCGTACCGCGTCGAAGAGGTCGCCCGGTCCCTCGACGTCGGGAGCGCCGCCAAGGGCACGTGAGCGGTGATCGTGGGCGTCATGACCTGGGAGCTGCACCTGCCGGGGTGCCAATCTCTGAAAGACAAACGTCACGTGCTGAAGAGCTTGAAGGACCGCCTCCACGACCGGTTCAACGTCTCCGCGGCCGAGACGGATCACCAGGACCTGTGGCAGCGGGGCGAGCTGACCGTCGGCGTCGTCAGCACTGACCGCGGCCACGCTGAACGCGTGCTCCGCGAGGTGGACCGCGTGATCGCCGCGGAAGCCGGGGCGCGCATCATCGACACCAGCGCGAGCTATCTCTGACCATGCCGCAACGCTCCAGTCATCGTCCCGAGCGCCTCGCCGAGCTGATCCGCGAGGCGGTTGCCGTATTCCTCACCGGGCATGTCCGCGACCCCCGCATCGGATTCGTGACGGTGACGGGTGTGGAGGTATCGCCGGATCTCGAGCATGCGCGCATTCGCGTCAGCGTGATGGGGACGGAGGAGGAGCGCGTCAGAACGCTCGAAGGGCTGGCGAGCGCCGCGCGGTTTCTCCGCGCCCAGCTGTCGCGCGAGCTGCGCCTGCGGGTGAGCCCCGAGCTGCGCTTCGAGCTCGATCGCGGTCTCGAACACGCCCAGCGGATCGATCAGGTGCTGAAGCGCCTGAAGGAGGACGCCGGCTGAACGGCGTGGTGCTCGTGGCGAAGCCGGCGGGCCCCACATCGCACGATGTCGTGGATATCGTCCGGCGCGCCCTGGGCACGTCGCGGGTGGGGCATCTGGGCACCCTCGATCCATTCGCACGCGGCCTCCTGGTTCTGGTGGTGGGGCGGGCCACTCGGCTCGCATCGTTCGCGAGCGAGTGGTCGAAGGGGTATGCCGGTGTGATCCGCCTCGGCGCCCGGACCACGACCGACGACGCCACCGGCGCGGTGGTCGAGACCTCGGACGCCTGGCGCTCGCTCGACGCCGCCCGCATCGCCGCGGCCCTGGACCGGTTTCGCGGCGTGTACGAGCAGGAGCCCCCCGCGTATTCGGCGGTGCACGTGGCGGGGGAACGCGCATACCGGCGGGCGCGCCGGGGCGAGGGCATGACGCTCGCGCCGCGCCGTGTGGAAGTGCTCGAGCTGACCCTCGAGCGCATCGCGCTCCCGGACCTGTGGTTTCGCGCCGTGGTGACGGCGGGCACGTACCTGCGCAGTCTCGCGCGCGATGTCGGGACGGCCCTCGGGTGCGGCGCGCATCTCGCCGAGCTCGAGCGCTGGGCGGTCGGGCCGTTTCGGCTGGACCAGGCGGTGGCGCCCCGGGCGGTGACCGTGGCCGACATCCGCGATCCCGCGGCGCTCGTCGCGCACCTGACGCGCCGCGACCTCGACGAGGCGGAGCGTGTGGCGGTGTTGCACGGCCGGCCGGTGACGCCGGGCGACGGGCAGCAGGAAACGGGCATCGTCGCCCTGTTCGCCGGCGAGGAGTTGGTGGCGGTGGCGGAGCGCGAAGGGGAGCTGTTGAAGCCGCGCGTGGTGGTGGCCGAGGCGTGAGCGGCACCGCGGTCACGGTCGGCTCATTCGACGGCGTCCACCGCGGGCACCAGGCGGTGCTCGCGGCGCTGGTCCGCCAAGCGCGGGCGCGTGGGCTCGAGAGCGTGGTGATCACGTTCGACCGGCACCCCCTGGAGGTCGTGAATCCGGCGGCCGCGCCTCGACTCCTGACGCTCGTCGACGAGAAGCAGCAGCTGATCGCGGGGCTGGGCGTCGATCGCGTGGAGCTGCTGCCGTTCACGGCGGAGCTCGCGCGGCTCGATGCCGAGGCGTTCACGCGCGACGTATTGCTCGCGCGATTCGCGATGCGCCTGCTCGTGCTCGGGTACGATCATGGCTTCGGCCGCGGCCGTTCCGGCGACGTCGAGCTGGTGCGGCGGCTGGGCGCCGCGGCGGGGTTCGAGGTCGAGGTCGTCGAGCCGGTGCGCGACGCCGGGCAGCCGATCTCCTCCTCGCTGGTGCGGGCGGCGGTGGCACACGGGGATCTCGCTGCGGCGGCCCGCTGGCTGGGACGGCCCTACCAGCTGCGCGGGGCGGTGATCCGGGGCGCGGGCCGGGGGCGGACCCTCGGGATCCCGACGATCAACCTGGCGCCGCTCGACCCGCGCAAGCTGCTCCCGCCCGATGGCGTGTACGGCGTGCGGGTCGGCTGGCGCGGCCGGCGCTACGGCGGCATGATGAACCAGGGCGCGCGGCCCACGTTCGGGGTCGCGGAGCGCGCGCTCGAGATTCACCTGTTCGATTTCGAGGGCGAGGGGGAGTTGTACGGCGAGAGCGTGTCGGTCGAGTGGGTGCGCCGGCTGCGCGACATACAGACGTTTCCCTCGCGCGAGGCGCTCGTGGCGCAGCTCGGCCGCGATGCGCTGGCCGCGCGGGACAGCCTTGAACCTTAGGTGAGACTGGCATGCGGAAGATTCGTTCGCGGTTGATTCTGACGGGAATCCTGATCGCGTTCGCCGTGTGGGAGCTGATCCCCACGAACGCCACGATTCGGGTCGAGGACGCCACCGGCCGGATGAAGGATTCGACCGTGCGGCAGGTACCGATCAACCTCGGCCTCGACCTTCAGGGCGGGATCCATCTCGCGCTCGAGGTGGACCAGTCCAAGGGGCCGGTGCCCGATCCCGCTGAGGCCATCCGGCGCGCGGAGCGAGTCGTGCGGACGCGAATCAACGAGTTTGGCACGACGGAGCCGGTCGTGCAGATCGTGGGCGGCAACCGCCTGATCGTGGAGCTGCCGGGCGAGAATGATCCCCTGCGCGCGAAGGGCATCATCCAGCGCACCGCCTTCCTCGAGTTCCGCATCACGGATATGAAGAACCTGTTCCGTGACGCCATTCCCGAGATGGACAAGGTGCTGCGGGCCGCCGGCGTCTCGGCGTCCGGGGCCGGCACCCCGAGCGCCGTCTCACAACTGTTCGGCGGCGACACGAGCAAGGCGAAGGTCACGGCGAATGCGAAGCCAAAAGGGAAGGCCAAGGGCAAGACGCCCGAGCCCGCGCCCGATACGTCGCTCGTGAACCAGCCGGGCGCCCTGTCGTCGCTGCTCTACCAGGG
The DNA here is from genome assembly GCA_041484865.1 of Gemmatimonadota bacterium. Lineage (GTDB taxonomy): Bacteria > Gemmatimonadota > Gemmatimonadetes > Gemmatimonadales > GWC2-71-9 > AG25. The sequence goes on along the minus strand of JBGPIJ010000162.1, from coordinate 3,374 downwards.
TTCGATTCCCGGTGAGTTCCTGGTGCCCGAAGAGCAGGTGCCCGTCGCCGAAAGTCTCCTCGCGCGGCCCGAGGTGCAGCGCCTGATGCCGCGCGGGATCGAGCAGCGCTGGGGAACCGAGATCCAGTCGCGCGGCGCCCGCTCCTACCGCCCGCTCTACGCGGTCGAAGAAAAGCCGATCATCACGGGCGAAGAGCTCGAGAAGGCTACTGCGCGCCGCGATCCGCTCACGAACCAGTCCGTCGTCGACTTCGTGCTGTCGCGCCGCGGCGGTCGCGTCTTCGAGCGGGAGACGGCCCGCCACGTGAACGACTACATGGCCATCATCCTCGATGGACGCGTTCAGGGGCAGCCGCCCGTCATCAAGGGCCAGATCGGCCAGCGCGGTCAGATCGAGCTCGGCAGCAAACCGCTGCAGGAGGCGAACGATCTCGCGCTCGTGCTGCGCGCCGGCGCGCTTCCCGCGCCGCTCCAGATCGTGGAGGAACGGACGATCGGCCCCTCGCTCGGCCGTGATTCGATCAACGACGGCATCCGCGCGGGGGTCGTCGGCGTCGTGCTGGTCGTGCTCATCATGGTCGTCTTCTACCGCCTCTCCGGTGTGCTCGCCGTGGCGGCGCTGGCGCTCTACGTCCTCTTCACCCTCGGTGGCCTTGCCGGGTTCGGGTTCACCCTGACGCTGCCCGGCCTCGCCGGCCTCGTGCTCTCCGTCGGTATCGCGGTCGATGCCAACGTGCTGATTTTCGAGCGGATCCGCGAGGAGCTGCAGCATGGCAAGCTGGTGCGCACCGCGGTCGACGAAGGCTTCACCCACGCCATGAGCGCTATCATCGACTCCAACGTCAGCACCATGCTGACGGCTTTCATTCTCTACCTCGTCGGGACAGGCCCCGTGCAGGGCTTCGCGATCACCCTGATCATCGGCATCATGGCGTCCATGATCACGGCGGTCTTCGTCGTCCGCACCTTCTACATGATCTGGCTGCAGCGGCGGCCGGATATGGTCACCCTGAGCATCTGATGCTGCGACTCTTCGCCAACGCGAACTACGACTTCATCAAATGGCGCCGTTGGGCATATGGCCTCACGGCGCTCATCATCGTCCCCGGCTACCTCCTGTTCTTCGTGCACGGGCTGAACTACAGCATCGAGTTCACGGGGGGCACGCTGATCCAGATCGAGACGCACCAGCCCTCGACCACAGGCCGCATGCGCGCCGCGCTCGACGCCGCGGGGATCCACGACGCCGAGATCCAGACGTTCGGGGCCGACAGCATGTTCGTGATCCGCGCTCGGCTGGCGGACAATGGGCGCGCCGTGGAAGGCGGCGGCACGGAGCAGACCGGGCAGGCGGTGGCGCGGGCGCTCGACGCGGGGATCGGCGCGGGCCAGTATCGGGTGGTTCGCGTCGAAGCTGTCGGGCCCAAGGTAGGTCGCGAGCTGCAAGGCAAGGCGTTCCTCGCCATCCTCTTTTCGTTTTTCGTCACGCTGGCCTACCTCGCGATTCGCTTCGAGTGGCGCTTCGGCTTGGCGGCGGTGCTCGCGACGTTACACGACATCCTCGCAACCATCGCGTTCATCCGCTACCTGAACCTCGAGGTCAGCCTCGTCGTCGTGGGCGCGGTGCTGACGATGGTCGGCTACTCGCTCAACGACACGATCATCATCTTTGATCGCGTGCGCGAGAACCTGCGCAAGTTCCGGCGGCAGAATCTCTACGAGATTCTGAACCTCTCGATCAACGAGACCTTGCCACGCTCCGTGCTGACGCACGGCACGACGATGGCCACGACGCTCGCGCTCGTCCTCCTCGCGGGAGAGGTGCTCCGGCCCTTCGCCCTCGTGATGACGTTCGCGATCTTCACCGGCACGTTCTCGTCGGTCTACATCGCCGCGCCGGTCCTGATGTACATCGAGAAACGGTGGCCCGGAGCCGACGCCCGCGGTGCGCGGCAGTTCCGGTCGGCCGGGCCGGCCGCACCCGAGCCGCGGGCCAGCGAACCCCAGCCGACGCGATAGGCGGAGCGCAGCATGCTGCGCCCCTCGCTCGTCGACACGCACTGTCACCTCGCCAACGCGGCCTTCGAGGCCGATCGCGACGCGGTGCTCGCGCGGGCTCGTGCGGCAGGCGTAGGCCACATCGTCGTCATCGGCAGCACCCTCGCGGACAGCGAAACCGCGGCGACCCTGGCTCGCAGCCGGCCCGGGCTGTCCGCGACAGCCGGCGTCCATCCCCACGAGGCGCGCACCTGGTCCGCCGATGCGGAGACCCGGCTCCGGGACCTTCTGGGGCGGCCGGAGGTCGTCGCGGTCGGGGAGACGGGGCTGGACTACCACTACGAGCATTCGAGCCGGCCGGCCCAGCGCCTGGCCTTCGAGGCGCAGCTCGGTCTCGCGACCGAGTTCGGCAAGCCGGTCGTGGTGCACGTCCGGGAGGCGGACGACGACCTCGCGGCCGCGCTGGCCGGGACGCGGGCGACGGTGGTGCTCCATTCCTTCAACGCCGGCCCGAAAGTCTTCGAGGCGGGACTGGCGATCGGGGCGTACTTTTCTTTCAGCGGCATGATCACCTTCAAGAACTGGAGCGGCCTCGACCGCCTGACGGCCTGTCCGCCCGACCGCCTCCTGGTCGAGACGGACGCGCCGTATCTCGCGCCCGTGCCGCATCGCGGCCGGCGGAACGAGCCGGCGTTCGTGCGCGAGGTCGCGCTCACCATGGCGCAGGTCCGCGGGGAAGCCGTCGAGGAGGCGGTGCGACGCACGACCGCCAACGCGCAGCGGGTGTTCGGAGCGGCGCTCGCGACGCCGCTCGAGGCCGCGGAGGTGCCGCGATGAGCGCCGCGCAGGTGCCGACCGATATCGCGATCGCCCAGGCGGCGAAGCTCCGTCCGGTCGCGGACATCGCCGCCGAGCTCGGCCTCGCCGATGACGAGCTCGAGCTGTATGGCAAGTACAAGGCGAAGGTCCTCCTGAAGGCGCTGGCACGGCGCCGCTCCAAGGGACGGCTGGTGCTTGTGACGGGCATCAATCCCACGCCCGCCGGCGAGGGCAAATCGACCGTCACCGTCGGCGTGACCCAGGCGCTGAAGCGCCTCGGCAGGAACGCCGCGGTCTGCATTCGCGAGCCGTCGCTCGGGCCGGTGTTCGGCGTGAAAGGCGGCGCGTGCGGCGGCGGCTACGCCCAGGTCGTGCCGATGGTGGACCTCAACCTCCACTTCACCGGCGAGTTCGCCGCGATCGCGAGCGCCCACAACCTCCGTTCCGCCATGCTGGACGCGCATCTCCACCACGGCAACGCCCTGGGCCTCGACACCCGCCGCATCACGTGGCCCCGCACGATCGACATGAACGATCGGGCGCTCCGCAACGTCATC
>JBGPIJ010000161.1:0-6769 GCA_041484865.1 Gemmatimonadota bacterium | reverse complement strand
GCGGCAACGGCGAAGGGCTGGTCGTGAGCGTCGCGGATCACGGTCAAGGGATTCCGGAGGAGCTGCGCCATCGCGTGTTCGAACCATACTTCACGACGAAGAGCGACGGCACGGGCCTCGGGCTCGCCCTCGTGCGCCAGACGCTCGAGGCCCATCACGGCACGATCGCGGTGGGGGAGACGCCGGGCGGAGGCGCCACGTTTACGCTGACGTTCCCCGCATGAGTCCACGCGTCCTCATCGTGGACGACGAGGCCAACATCCGCCGCATGCTCGGCGCCTTTCTCGGCGCCGAGGGGATTGAGATCGCGGAGGCGGCGAACGGGCTGGCCGCGCTCGCGGCCGTGCGGGACTCGCCGCCCGACGCGGTGCTGTTGGACCTCATGATGCCGGGAGGACCGGACGGCCTGGCCACGCTCGAGCAGCTGAAACAGCACGCGGCCGACGTGCCCGTCGTCATGATGAGCGGAAAGGCGAACCTCGCCGATGCCGTACGCGCGACCAAGCTCGGCGCGTTCCAGTTTCTCGAGAAGCCGCTCACGCCCGAGGGCGTCCTCGTCGCGTTGCGCGGCGCGCTCGAGCTGTCCCGGTCCCGCGCCGAAAACCGGCGCCTGCACGAGGCACTGGGACATAGCGACCCGTTGATCGGGACCAGCCGCGCTTTGGCAGACGTGCGGGCGTTGATCGCGCGGATCGCGCCCACCGACGCGCGCGTCTTGATCACCGGGGAGTCGGGGACGGGCAAGGAGCTCGTCGCCTCGGCGATCCACCGCCAGAGCAGCCGTGCCACGCGGCCGTTCGTCTGCGTGAACAGCGCCGCGATTCCCAAGGATCTGGTCGAGTCCGAGATGTTCGGGCACGAGCGGGGCGCATTCACCGGCGCGGGGGAGCGGCGACTGGGGCGGTTCGAGCTGGCCGACGGCGGCACCCTCTTCCTCGACGAAGTGGGCGACCTCGGCGCCGAGGCGCAGGCTAAGCTGCTGCGCGTGCTCGAAACGGGCGTCATCGAGCGGCTCGGGGGCGAAAAGCCGATCACCGTGGACGTGCGGGTGATCGCGGCGACGAACAAGGACCTCACGAAAGCCGCGCACCAGAACCAGTTTCGTGAGGATCTCCTGTTCCGGCTCGACGTGCTGCGCATCCACCTCACGCCGCTGCGAGACCGTCCCGAGGACATCGCACCGCTGGTGCAGCACCTCGCGGCGCGGCACGAGACGCGGCTCGGCCGGTCGGTCGAGATCGATGCCGGCGCGCTCCAGCTGCTCGCCGCCTACCGGTGGCCGGGCAACGTCCGGGAGCTCGCGAATGTCGTCGAGCGGCTCGCCATCCTCGCCGCCCGTCCGACGATCGGCGCCGACGACGTCGCGCGCGTCCTGCCGCAGGACGGCGAGCGCTCGGGGCCGGCACCGGGCCCGGCGGAAGCATGGACCGACGTCGCCCTCACCGAGTCCCTCGATGGCTACGAGCGCACGCTCATTGCCCGCGCGCTGTCCGCGGCCCGGGGCAACGTCGCCGATGCGGCGCGAAAGCTCGACACCGACCGCGCCAATCTCTACCGGCGGATGCGTCGGCTCGGGCTCGAACCGCCACGCCACGTGACGGGATGACACGGTCGATCGCGGCACCGGGACACGCCAGCCGTGCTCCCCGGGCCGGCGGCCCGGGGTCGGCCGAGGGATGCAGACCGGCACGCGCCCTGCAACCGCCGGCGCCAGCCCCTTCCCGAAGGATTGTCATGCGCCCAGTACTCGTCGCGATGCTCTTCGTCGTCGGTCCCACGCTCGGTCGAGCGCAGGACACCGCCATAGTGATCAACCCGGACAGTGCGGAACGGACGGGCGGGCTCGCCATCGAGCCGGGGGAGCTCCCCCACGCTGCGGCCGAGCAGGCCGTGCGCTTCTTCAACGCGGCGACCACGACCCGCCTCGTGGGGCGCACGTCGCTGCCTCTCGGCAACGAGTGGCGCGGCGACGTGGCGGTGCGGAACGGCTCGGTGACGCTTGGGGGCCGGCTGCAAGGCAACCTGCTCGTGATCAACGGCGACGCGACCTTCGACTCGACCGCCGAGGTGACCGGCGACGTCACGGTCCTCGGCGGCACGGTCACCCGTGCGGAGGGGGCCCGGGTCGGCGGCGAGGTGCGCGTCTATCGGGAGCCGCTCTCGTATCGAGCCGCTGGGGACGAGATCGTGTTGGCCAGGGGCTCGCGGCGCCGCCTGCCGTTCTTCGGGGCGCGGAAGACCTGGACGGGCGTCGAGGCGCGCTCCACGCTGACGATCGCCACGGCGGGGACGTTCAATCGCGTCGAGGGCCTGCCGATCGTGCTCGGCCCCGAGTTCGATTGGGGGTTGCGGCGCAGTGTGCGGCTGCACGTCGATGCGCTGGGGGTCGCCCGCTCGGTCGGCGACGTAGGCGACGAGCCCGGCAATCTCGGCTACCTCATACGCACCGAGGTGCGCTCCGGCGAAGGGCGCGGTGTCGGCGCCGGATTCCGCGCGTACAGCGTCGTCGCCCCGATCGAGCGGTGGGGTCTCCGCGACGCTGAGGTCGGGTGGGCGGGCTTTCTGTTCCAGCGCGACTACCGGGACTACTACTTCGCGCACGGGATCAGCGGGCGCGTGTTCGCGCGCCCCGCGCTGCCCCTGAACATTTCGCTCGAGCTGGCGCGGGACTGGGAAGCGAACGTCGTCGCCCACGATCCGTGGACGGTGTTTCGGAACTCCGATCCCTGGCGTCCGAACCCGCCGATCGATCAAGGGCATTACACGACGCTCGGCGGGACCATCACCCTGGACACGCGCAACGACCGCGAGCAGCCGACGGCGGGATGGCTCGTCCGTCTGGACGTGAAGGGCAGCTGGAGCGACGACGTCAGCCCGCAGAGCCTGCCGGTGGCGATACGTCAGCCGATCCCGATCGACGGCTCATATGCGTCCAGCCGAGCGGTGCTCGACATCCGCCGCTACACGCGGGTGAGCGCTTCGGGACGCGTCAACCTGCGCGTGCTCGCGGGGGGATGGCTGGGCGGCGATCCTCTCCCGCTCCAGCAACGGCTGTCGATCGGCGGGCCCGATCCCCTGTCGGGGTACGGCTTCCGTCAGAGCGCGTGCAACAGCCACCTCACCGACCCCGCCTTCGTTCGCTCCGGGGTCGCCGCGTGCGACCGCATCTTCGTCGCGCAGGCCGAGTATCGGGGCCACCTCTCCCTGCACTGGTCCTACGGCTCGTCCCGCCCGGAAGACGAAGCGGCGAAATCGCTGCTCTCCCTCCAGGGTCCCGACCTCGTGGTGTTCGGCGACGCCGGTCAGGCGTGGCTCGTCGGCAACGGGTCGGGCCGCGTCCCAAGCGACCGGCTGCCCACCATCGGGAGCTGGCTCGGCGATCTGGGGTTGGGAATGGACTGGGGGGGCTTCGGAGTGTACGTCGCCAAGGGGGTGACGACCGGTGAACCGGTGCGCATTACGGTGCGACTCGACCATCGCTTCTGAGTGCGGCGCGGGTTCGCGGTCCTCGCTTTCGTAGCCGCCGCGGCGGCGCCCGTCGCCGCACAATCGGCATCCCTCTCGATCATGCTCCAGGACGGCGTGCCGCGCGTCCAGGCCAATGCCTTGCTCGCCGACGGCAAGTTCCTCACGCTCATGCACTCGGGATTCCCGCTACGCCTGCACTACCGGCTCGAACTGTGGCGGAAGCGGTCGAATTGGTTCGACGAGCACGCAGGCGAAGCGACGTGGGACCTGGTCGCGCAGTACGACCCGCTCGCGGACGACTTCGTGCTGGTGCGCTCGGCGGGCGCGCGACGCTACGCCAGCGGCGAGACGCTGGGGCGCGCGCTCGCCATCCCCTACAAGATCAACCTCACCCCCAGGGGAACGGGCAGGTTCTATTACCTCTGCCGTCTCGAGGTCTCGACCCTGAACGACACCGATCTCCGGGAGGTCGAGCAGTGGCTCAAGGGGGAGGTGTCGCCCGCCGTATCGGGCAAGGGCGATCTCGGAGATGCGATGGTGCGGGGAGCACAGCGGATTCTGGTGCGGATCGCCGGGCTGCCCCGGCTCACACTCGAGGCCCGGTCGGACCTGATCCAGCGCTAGTGGTCAGCTACCGAACTGCTTGTCGATCGCGGACCGGATCTTCGCGAGCGAATTGCCCTCGGCCGCAAGCCGGGCCGCGAGCATCGCCTCGCCCATGCAGATGTCGCAGCGCGCCCCGTGGTCCGATTCGAAACAGGTGAGCAGGGAGCGATGCCCGAAGTACTTGCTGCAGTCGCAGTGGCAGTAGAGGCCGTCCAGCACCCCCGGCGCGCGACGCGCCGCCTCGTAGGCTTCGAGCGCGCCCGGCGCCCCGGACACCAGTGCCGCGGGCATCACGCGCTCGGCTGTGATGCCGGGCCTCGGGTCCGGGTGCGTGGCGGCCTCACCGCGACGGGGGGACAAGACGGCGGTCAGCAGCCCGACCACCGCCACGCCGGCGACAAGCCACGGCAGAATCTTCTTCACAGCGTCTCCAGCGTCGCCAGCACGTCCGCGCCGTAGAAGGTGCGGATGTACCTCGACTGAATCGACGTCAGGCGCCGGACCGCCCACGCGAGGTGGACGAAGTGGGGCTCGACCGGCGGCTTCAGCGGATGCATCCCGGCTTCCTGGGGCAACAGATTCCCCTTGCGCGTGTTACAGCTCGAGCACGCGGTGAGCACGTTGTTCCACGCGTTCGTGCCCCCCCGCGACAGCGGCACGAGGTGATCGCGAGTCAGGCATTCCCGGAACTTGAGCTCCTGCTGCCGCCGGCCACAGAACTGGCAGCGGTAGTCATCGCGAGCGAAGAGGAAGGTGTTGGTAACCTGGCGGCGGAAGCGCCGGGGAACGTGCACGAACTTGACGAGCCGGATGACGGCCGGGCGCGGGATCTGAATTCGTTCACTGCGGACGAGCGGGCCCTCCGCCTCCACGATCTCGGCCTTGCGGTCGATCACGAGGCGCAGCGCCCGGCGGACGGGCACCATCGTCAGAGGCTCGAACGAAGCGTTGAGCGCGAGGCAGCGCACAGCACTCTCCGGAGAAAAAGGCCGTCTCGCTCGGGGTTCGAGCGGGACGGCCACGTATGCTACCTAGCCGGCTAACGCGTGGCAAGAGCGCAGCTTACCAGCCTAGGACAACACTCCCGGCGCGAACGCTTTGCGCAGCTCCTCGATCTGCTCCTCAACCGAATGGCGGGACGATCCCCCCGGGGTGGCGCGGCTTTCCACCGAGTCTTCCCAGGTGCCGAGCTGCGTCAGCGCGGCGGCGAGCGCTGGATGGATCTGTCCCGCCACGACGGTGGAGACGCGGTCCAACGACACGCCCGTGCGTTCGGCCTCGCGTACCAGCCGGCCGACGAGCCCATGGCTCTCGCGGAACGGCACGCCGGCTTCGACGAGGAAGTCGGCCAGGTCGGTGGCGCGGAGCGACGAATCGAGCGCCGCCTGCATCCGGCTCCCATCCACCGTCATCGTGGCGATCGCGCCCGTGATCGCCGGCAGCACCAGGGTGAGCGTATCGAACGCGTCGAACAGCAGCCCCTTGTCCTCCTGGAGATCCTTGCTGTACCCGGCCGGCAGGCCCTTGAGTGTCGCGAGCAACGCGACCAGGTCGCCGAGCAGGCGGGCGGACTTCGCCCGAACCAGCTCGAACACATCGGGATTGCGTTTCTGCGGCAGCAGGCTCGAGCCGGTGCTGAAGTCGTCCGAGAGCTTCACGAACCCGAATTCGGCGCTGGCGTACAGCACGATCTCGGCCGCGAGGCGCGACAAATGGGTCCCCACGAGCGTCAGCGCGAACACGACCTCGGCGACGAAGTCGCGGTCGCCCGTTGCGTCGAGGGCGTTGGCCGATACGGTCCGGAAGCCGAGCGCCTCCTTCAGCAGCACTCGATCCACCGGAAACCCCGACCCGGCGAGGGCGCCCGACCCAAGCGGTAGCTCGGCGACACGGCGCCGCGCGTCCGCCAGCCGTTGGCGGTCGCGGACCAGCGGCCAGGCGTGCGCGAGCAGCACATACCCCCAGCGGACCGGCTGCGCGCGCTGTCCGTGCGTGTAGCCCGGCAACAGCGCGTCGATCCCTTCTCGCGCACGCGCCACCAGCGTGCGGCCGAAGCTCGCGAGATCGGCGTCGATCTGATCGATCGCATCCAGCGTCCAGAGCCGCAGATCGGTCGCGACCTGATCGTTGCGGGAGCGACCTGTGTGGAGCTTCCCGGCCAGGGCGCCGACCTCTTCGTACAGCAGGCGCTCGACCAGCGTATGGACGTCCTCATCGGGCGCGCCTACGGCCGCGCCGTCGGCGAGGCGCTCGGCGACGCGGTCGAGCCCTTCGAGCAGCGGCGATTCCTCCGCGGGGCCGAGCACCCCCACCCGACCGAGGGCGTGCACCCACGCCTTGCTCGCGGCCACGTCCTGCGGCCAGAGGCGATGATCGACGGGAAGGCTGCGGTTCAGCGCGTCGAGCGCCTCACTCGGCCCAAGATTGAAGCGCCCGCCCCACATCTGATGCGTCGCGGGCTCCGTCGGGTGGTGGGTCATGATTCCGCCGTCGCTTCCATCTCGCGGTGGCGCGCGGCGTCCAGGCCCGCGCCGATCTTGACGGCGAGCCCGTAGAGGTGGATGAACCCTTCGGCGTCCTTCTGGTTGTAGCTTTCGCCCATGGTGAAGCTGGCGATTTCGGTGGAGTAGAGCGAATAGGGTGATCGCCGGGAAACCACGTTGGTGTTGCCGCGGAACAGTTCGAGCGTCACGTC
>JBGPIJ010000160.1:0-6814 GCA_041484865.1 Gemmatimonadota bacterium | reverse complement strand
GTCAGTCTCGAGCTGCGTCTCCCCCGGTCCCCGCAGCCCGATGCCGCCTCGGATACGAGAGAGGTGAGTCCACATCCGCTGGAGCCGTGGGAGCAGGTACTCGAGCTGGGCGAGCTCCACTTGCATCTTGGCCTCGTGACTGCGGGCCCGCGTCGCGAAGATGTCGAGAATGAGCTCGGTGCGGTCCATGACCCGCGTGGCGAGCGTCTTCTCGAGATTCACGCCCTGCACCGGCGAGAGCTGCTCGTCCACCAGCACGAGCGTGGCCCCCGCCTGCTGGAGCACTCCCTTCAACTCTTCCACCTTCCCCTGTCCCAGATAGTAGGTCGGCGTGGGGGCCTCGATACGCTGCACCGTGCGTCCGACCACTTCGGCGCCCGCCGTGTCCGCCAGTCGCGCTAATTCGTCCAGGTGCTCCGCGACCTGTGTGGCATCGTCCGAGCCCTTGCGCGGCGCGCCCACAAGGAACGCGCGCTCGACGGGAGGATGGATCTCTATGAGCTGACGGATAGACACACCTCATTCTGATGGCGTCCCGGACATTAACGCTGCGGCGCTCGGTCGGGGAGTTGGTATCCTGGATCGGTCCCCCGGTGTTGCGGCTCCGCCACGGTATCGGTGACGGAGCCGTCGCTCCCCGCAATCCAAGACATTGACGGACGGCAGGTTGCGCGGCGCCGCGTCGGCTGCCTCCCTGGCTCGCCCAGTTCTTGCCCGCTTGAGCCTGACCGCTCCGGAGCGCCGTGTTGTCGAAACCGCTAGCTGAAGGTGAACGGACTGGGCCCGCGGGCGATGCCCCGCAGGTCGAGCACGCGAGTGCCGATCTCCCGCCGCCCCGTCTTCTCCTCATCCCTGATGACCTCACCGAGTTCAATGATGCCGGCTCCGCGGTCGCCGCGCCGGCACCTCAGCCGCGTCGCCGCGACCCGCGTCGCGCGGTGCGGTCGGCCGTCTACATCCTGGCGGGCGCGGTCGCGGGCGCGGCTGCGTTCTACGTCGCCACCAGGGCAGTGCACCCGCGATCCGGCGGGGCCCGACTCGAGCACCCAGCGGTCGAAGCACCTCCGCGGGCATCGCTCAGCTCCCTGGCCGACACGCTGGCGCTCGCGGTGAGCTCGTTCGAGCTGCGGACGGCTCTCTTCGGCAGCCATCAGATGCAGTGCTCCGACCTGGCGCGCGGTCTCGTCCTGCTGGAAGAACGGTGGGCCGCTTACAACAGCACGCGGCGCGGGGAACGGGTCACCCTCGATTCGAGCCAGGACGCCGCTGATCGCTCGCTGTACTCGCGCGTCGACCAGGCCGAGCGGCGGTTCGAGCAGTCGGCGTGCCCGCGCCCATGACGGTCGTCACGAAGGGCGGATGGCTCCTCATCGCGCTCGCCTGTGGCGCACCAGGCTCGGCGGCGGCACAAGGAGCGCAGCCGCTGCGCAAGACAGACGTCATTCGGCTGTTGGCGAGCCCGTTGATCGGGAAGGCCGAGGTCGCGGATCTCATTCGACGCAACTGTCTGGCGTTTCGCCCGACCGAGCGAGACTGGGCCGATCTCCGTGCCCTCGGCGCGGACGCGGACGTGCTGAGCAGCGTCGGAGGATGCCACGACAAGACAACGGCGGCGCGAGCCGCCGGCCCCCTCCTGGCCGCGCCTGTGCTGGCGCAGGTGGCGGCCCAGGCGGGGGGCGAAGCGATGGCGTCGCTGCTGCTGAAGCGCGGCGGCGTGGTCCAGCCGGGGGTCAAGCTCGTTCTGCGAGGCCGCTCGACGCTCCCCGATGTCTTCCTGCCCGACGCGCGGGCAGTAACGGATGAGAACGGCGTGGCCGAGTTCCACTTTCCAGCCGGCCGCCGGGCCACGACCTATACCCTCACCACCCTGCTCTCCAGCGGCGCGGCGCTGGCGGGTGCGCGCACCATCACGCTGGCGGTGCGGCCTGCCCCACCTGCCGTCGTGACACTCCAGCCGACGCAACTCGATCTGATCGCCTCGACCGGTGAGGCACCGCTTTCGGTCGTCGCGATCGTCACGGATTCCTTGGGAAATCCGGTGCCCAACGAAGCGGTCCAGCTTGCGGGTGACGTGATCGCGCGCGGGCCCTGGACCGCCAGCACGGACTCCGCAGGGCTCGTGACCTTCACCGTCCCCCGCGCCGCGGTGCGTCGCGCCGGCACGGTGGCGCTCCTGGTCCGTGGCGAGAAGCTCGCTGGGTTGCCCGTCTTGTACTCGGACGCCGTTTCCGACGCGGCGTCCGGCTTCGTCTCGGCGACGTCGCCGAGCGGCATCGCCCGCAAGCGCCTCAACGAGCCACTGGTCTTCGCGGTGCGCAGCGTGGCGGGCCGGGGGCTTCCCGGTCGGGTCGTCTCATTTCGAGGCCAAAATGCCGATGTGGTTCCGGACAGTGCCCTGACCGACTCGACCGGTCGAGCCAAGGTCTTCGTCACGCTCGGCATGCAGGCGGGGCTCGCGGTCGTCACAGCCTCGGTCGATTCGATCTCGAAGCACATCGACCTGCGCATCGAGCCGAGCGCCGACGCCACTCTCACGATCGAGCAGGACGGTACGCGAATCGACGGCGGTCAGATCGTCGTCCCGATCGACATCCCCTTCGCGTTGCGTGTCTCGGCACGGGATGCGTATGGCAATACGGTCGTGATGGCGGGCCTCGTGCGGGCGCTCGAGGACATGCGCAGGCAATTCAATCAGGATCCCAAGCTGCTCAGAATCGTGCGGGTGGACTCCGATAGCTCGGCTGCGACGGTGACGTTCTTCCCCGCGGGCCTCGGCCGCGCCACCCTGAAGATCGTCGACGCAACCGTGTCGGTGACCGTGGTGCGCAGCAAGGGGAGTACGTGATCTAGGCGAGCTTAGCTCGGGGCAGGGTCAGCTGGAAATAGAAGCGCGTGCCCCAGTCGCATCCCATCTCGACTGCGAGCTCCGATCCCAGCACCTTCACAAGCTTGCGGCACAGCGCGAGGCCAAGACCGCTCTGCGAAAAGGTCAGCGTCCGATCCGGCGCCCGGCGCAGAGGGTGATATAAATGCCGCAGCATCTCCTCCGACCCGATCACGCTGCCGCTGTCGCGCACGCTGAACCCCAACCGATCCGCGCCGATCTCTTGTACGACGATCTCGATGTATCCCTCGCTCGTCGAGCGCAGCGCGTTCGCCGTCAGGTTGAGGAGGACCCGGCTCAAGGCGACGGGATGCCCGAGCCGGCAGTCGATGCTGGGGGAGGCGAGACGCACGGCGACCTGTCTCTCATCCGCGACGGGCCTGACGATGTCGCGCACGGACTCGAGCATCGCCGAAAGCGAGAACGGCGTCGGCTCCGGCCCGATCAAGGCGTCGTCTTGGCGCGCCAACTCCATCATGTCGCTCGCGATCGAGCTCAGCGCGAGTGCCGCACCATAGATGAGCCCCAATTGCCGGCGCTGCACGTCGTTCAAGGGACCGCTCTGCTCGCGTCGCAGCGTTTCGGCGAGGAACAAGATCGAGCTGAGCGGCGAGCGTACGTGATCCGCAACGGCGGTGAGTAGCTCGAGCCCGGTGAAACGCACGGGGCGCGGGCCGAGCTGCCGTGTAGCACCCGACCCGATCGCCTGCCCGACGCGTTCGATAGCCGCAAGAATGGCAATCGCAGCGGCAGGCTCGTCGCCACCCTCCCGAGCAAGGTGGATCACCGCCGTCCGCAGTCGCTCGAGGAGGCGCCGCCCCAACGGCGAGCGCAACCGGCGATCGATGCGCGCCCGGGGGCCGGCGCGAACCTGCTGCACGATGCTCGCGAGCACCCCGGCCAGCTCATCGGACGCGTCCGTCGAGCTCGCGGCCCCCCGCTCGTTCGCCGCTACGCGCCTCGCGGCCGCGCGCAGTACCCGTGGCAACACCATCGCGGGGCCGCCGCTCCCGTTCGGAGCCTTGGCCTCGAGATCCGTCCCACGCCCGATCCTGGGCGCCAAGGAACGGACTTCTTGACGGGATACCTCGCGTTGTCTTCGCATCGGGGAATCAAGGGCCCGGGAATATGCGGCCAGGGGCGGACCGCCGCTAGGACCGGGCCGACCGCGCGCCTCCCCGCCGTTACTGAACTGTTACGCTATCCTGGCGTCCGAGGGGGGTTCTCTGGTCGATATCGCTGGAAGTGGGGGAGTTCTCGCCCGGAGCGCGCCGCGCGCAACGCCGCGCTCGCGTGCAGGAACAGGTCCTGAGATGACGGGATATCCGCGTGGAAGGAGTCGACAACTTCGTATCCGGCGCGCACTTCGACCCGTGGGGATCCCGGAGCGCCGGAAGGCCGAGCCTCGATGGCGTGCGCCAGCCGAGCGGCGAGCTTCGCCGCGCCCCCAGCATCGGTCGCCGGAGCGAGCACCGCGAACTCCGCCTCGCTCCACCGGCCGATAGTATCCGACAGGCGGCCGTGCATGTGCAGGAGCGGCGCGACGTGCTGCGCCAGAACCGCCGACTTGAGCGGCGGAGTCGGGGGCTCGAGGCGCTCAGGCGGTGGAGAATCGGCACCGAGCACGACGCACGACAGCGGCGCGTGGCGACGCGCGGCATCCGCCAACAGCTCTCCCGCGCGACGCTCCATGCCGAGGTGACCGTAAAGACCGCTGACGGGGTCAACGAGGCTCTGCTCCCGCGCGTGATCCGCGTCCTGCTTCGCGCTCACGTACGAATCGAGCTTGAGCAGCAACTCCTCGGCATCGAAGGGGAACGTCAGCACGTCCCAGGCTCCGGCGCGAAATCCCGCCAGGCGCTGCGCGCGAACCATCGGAGCGAGACCGATAATAAGGATAGGCGTACTCGAGGGGATCAACGCTTCCTGTCTCAGCCGGCGGCACAGATCCGCGGCGTCCGACCCACCATGCGCGAGCCAGATCCAAATCACATCGGGCCGAGTGGCCTCCGCTCGCTCGAACGCCTCGGCGCCGGTCGCAGCGTGCAGCACACGGTATCCCTTCGACTCGAGCACGCTCTGCAAGGCCCGCATTGACCATTCGTCGTTACTCGCGATCAACGCGACCCTATGAGGCGCTGGCGAATGAGCTCCGTGCGACGTGGATCGCGCTCCTTGGCCCTGGAGTCCGAGACTCGGCATACGGTATAGAATGGTGGAACAACGCGCTACAGCGATACTAGGAAAAACCCCGGAGGCGAACTCGGGAAACTCCGGGTGACGCGTTAGGGCGTTACCATGCCCTCGCGAATCGCGTAGCGGACAAGACCCGCGGTGTTGTGGATCTTGAGCTTCCCCATGATCCGGCCGCGGTGGAACTCGGCTGTCTTAGTGCTGATCTTCAGCCGCTGGGCGATTTGCTTCGTCGATTGCCCCTCCGCGACGAGGCAGACCACCTCGCGCTCGCGGGGGCTGAGGCGGTCGCGCCGAAGCTCGTTATCCGCCGCGGTGCACGCGTCGACGACGGCTCGCGATGCGCCCGGGCTCAGATAGAGGCCTCCTTCCCAGACCTGGTGAATCGCTTCGAACAGATCTTCGCACCCTTGGGTCTTCATCACGAATCCGCGCACACCGGCGCGTAACGCATCCAGCGCCAATCGCGCGTCGGGGAGCCCGGTGAGGAGAATGATTCCTGTCTGCGGGGATGCGCGCGTGATCTCCCGCGCGGCATCGACGCCATTGAGGCCGGGCATCGCCATATCCACCACGACCACGTCCGGGCGGAGCTTGAGGGTCAATTCCACGGCGGTGCGACCGTCGGCCGCTTCCACCACGTCCAGCCCCTCGCGCTCGAGCAGTGCCCTGAGGCCCTGACGGACCGCCCCATGATCGTCAGCCAGAAGTACTCGCAACGCCATCGCGCTTTTCCCCCGAATCCGTTCGTCAACGCTACGCGTCGGGGAGACTTCGGGCAAGCGCGCCCCGGCATTACCCGTCGCTCGCGCTTCCGTCCCGCCCCGCCGCCTCTCCGCCGAGACGCTCCTTCAGAGCCTTCCAGAACTCGAGCCGTTCCCTCACCGTCTTCTCGTATCCGTACTCGGTTGGCTCATACCAGATGCTTCCGCGCAACGCCTCCGGCAAGTACTCCTGCGGGGTGTAGGCGTGCTCGTGCGTGTGCGCGTACTGATAGCCCGCTCCGTAGCCCAGCTCCTTCATGAGCGGGGTGGGGGCGTTGCGGATGTGCAACGGGACCCCTTCGGCGGGGTACTCGCGGGCCGCGTCGGCCGCTCGGTTGAAGGCCTCGTACACGCGGTTCGACTTCGGGGCCGTGGCGAGGTACACGGTTGCCTCCGCCAACGCGAGCTCGCCCTCGGGGGTGCCGAGGAAGTGGAATGCGTCCTTCGCGGCGAGGGCGATCGAGAGCGCGCGCGGGTCCGCGAGCCCGACGTCCTCCGCCGCGATGCGCACCAGCCGGCGCGCGAGGTAGAGCGGGTCCTGTCCGCCGGCGAGCATGCGCGCGAGCCAATAGAGCGAGCCCTCCACGTCGCTGCCCCGCACCGCCTTGTGCAAAGCGGAAATGAGATTGAAATGCTCCTCGCCGCTCTTGTCGAATTTGGCGAGCCGCCGTTGGAGCGCATCGGCGATGATCCCGGCGGTCAGCGCCTTCCCCTTTCCCGCGAGGAACTCCGCGCCCGCCTCCAGGGCTTGAAGGGCTTTCCGCGCGTCGCCATCCGCCTCCCGCCCGAGGAGCGTGAGCGCGTCGTCATCGATGTCGAGACCGAGAGCGCCGAGCCCTCGGTCCTTTTCGGCAAGCGCGCGGCGCACCAGGGTGGTGATGTGCTCCGGGGTAAGCGGCTGGAGCACAAAGACCCGGCACCGCGAGAGCAGCGCGCTCGTCAGCTCGAAGCTCGGGTTCTCCGTCGTTGCCCC
>JBGPIJ010000159.1:0-6890 GCA_041484865.1 Gemmatimonadota bacterium | reverse complement strand
GGTGATGCCGATCATCTTCGCGCAGTCGCTGATCATCGTGCCGGGCACGATCGCCGCGTTCAGCGGCAACGCCGCGCTGAAGCACCTGGCCGACTATTTCAACGTCACTTCCTGGGTGTACGTGGTCTCGAGCGCGATCCTGATCATTTTCTTCGCCTACTTCTATACCTCCATCATCTTCAACCCGGTGGACCTGGCGGAGAATCTGAAGAAGCAGGGCGGCTTCGTCCCCGGGGTGAAGCCCGGGGCGGCGACCGCCGACTACATCGACGAAGTGCTCTCCCGCATCACGCTTCCCGGCGCCCTGTTCCTCACGCTCGTGGCGATGCTCCCCATCGTGATCTCCAACGTGCTTAACATGCCGTTCGGCTTCGGCGGCACGGCGCTCCTGATCGTCGTCGGCGTGGCCCTCGACACCGTGCAGCAGGTCCAGCAGCATCTCCTGCTGCGCCACTACGACGGCTTCATGAAGGGAGAAGGCCGGGTGAAGTTCCGCGGGCGCGCGCGGAGCATGTAGCTTCGCGTGTTCATCCTGCTCCTCGGCGCTCCCGGCGCGGGCAAAGGCACACAGGGAAAGATCCTCGCGGAGCGTCTGGGCCTCCCCAAAATCACGACTGGTGACATCCTCCGTGCGGCGGTGAAGGCCGGCACGGCGCTGGGCCTGGAGGCACGGCGGTACATGGACGCCGGCAAGCTGGTCCCCGATGCCGTCATCCTCGGCCTCATCAAGGACGAGCTGGCGAAGCCCGAGGCCAAGGACGGCGCCGTGCTCGACGGCTTTCCGCGCACCGCCCCCCAGGCCGAGCTGGTGGATCGCACCCTCGGTGAGCGTGGGCAGCGGCTCAGCCACGTGCTGCTGCTCGACGTGGACGAAGACCAGGTGGTCCAGCGGATGCACAGCCGGGCCAGCCTCGAAGGGCGCATCGACGACACCCCCGAGACGGTCCGGACGCGCCTCGAGGTCTACCGGCGCGACACCGCGCCCCTCGTCGCGCACTACGCCGAGCGGGGCAACGTGCGCCGGGTGCCGGCGAGCGGCACGATCGAGGAGATCGCGACCGAGATCCAGCGGATCGTCGGGCGATGATCACGATCAAGTCGCCGCGCGAGATCGAGACGATGGCGGCGGCGGGACGCATCGTCGCCGAGACGCTCGCGGTCGTCTCGCGCCACGCCCGCCCGGGCGTGTCCACGGAAGAGCTGGACCGCGTCGCCGAGGATTTCATCCGAAGTCACCCGGGGGCGCGACCGTCGTTCAAAGGCCTGTACGATTTTCCCGCCACACTATGCACATCGATCAACGCCGAGGTCGTGCACGGCATCCCGTCGCCCAAGCGGATCCTCCGGGACGGCGACCTGCTGAGCGTCGACGTGGGGGTCTTGCTCGAAGGCCTGCACGCCGACTCGGCGGCGACGTTCCCCATCGTCGCCGCAACGCCCGAAGCCGAGCGGTTGCTGCGCGTGACCAGGGAGGCGCTGGCCGCCGGGGTGGCCCAGGCGCGCGCCGGGAATCACGTCGGCGACATCGGCCATGCGGTGCAGCAGGTGGCGGAAACGGCGGGTTACGCCGTGGTCCGGGAGCTCGTGGGCCACGGAATCGGCGCGAGTTTCCACGAGGAGCCCCAGATCCCGAACTATGGGAAGCCCAGGCGGGGCCCGCGGCTCGTGCCCGGCATGACCATCGCGATCGAGCCGATGGTGAACGTCGGCGGGCCCGAGATCCGCACGCTCAACGACAAGTGGACTGTCGTCACCGAAGACGGCTCGCTCTCCGCGCACTTCGAGCACACCGTCGCCATTCTCGAGGGCGGTGGGCCCCCGAGGATCCTCACCACTACCGATCAGGCGCCCGACTGATGACCCAGTATAAATTCGTCCTCGACGAGTCCCGCCTCCCCAAGGCCTGGTACAACATCAACGCCGACATGCCGGTGCCGCCGACCCCGGTGCTCCACCCGGGCACCAAGGAGCCGGTCACACCCGAGTTCCTCTCGGTGCTCTTTCCCATGGGCCTGATCCAGCAGGAGGTGAGCACCGAGCGGTGGATCGAAATCCCGGAGCCGGTGCGGGACGTGTATCGGCTGTGGCGCCCCACGCCGCTCCACCGCGCCGTGCGGCTCGAGCGCGCGCTCGACACGCCGGCGCACATCTACTACAAGTACGAGGGCGCGTCGCCGGTCGGATCGCACAAGCCCAATACCGCCGTGGCGCAGGCGTTTTACAACACGCAGGAAGGGGTGAAGGCGCTCACCACCGAGACCGGGGCGGGTCAGTGGGGCGCCGCGCTCGCGATGGCGTCGAGCTTCTTTGGGCTCGAGCTCGAGGTCTTCATGGTGAAGGTGTCCTACCACCAGAAGCCCTACCGTCGCATCATCATGGAGAATTACGGTGCCACCGTGTATGCGAGCCCGACCGATCGCACGCAGTACGGCCAGAGCGTGCTCGCCCGTGATCCGCAGTCGAACGGGTCACTCGGCATGGCCATCTCCGAGGCGGTGGAGGCGGCCGCCTCGAGCGGCGGTCGCAAGAAGTACAGCCTCGGCTCGGTGCTGAACTTCGTGCTGATGCACCAGACGGTGATCGGCCTCGAGGCCCTCGAACAGATGGAGATGGCGGGAGAATACCCGGACGTGGTCATCGCCTGCGCCGGGGGCGGGTCGAACTTCGGTGGCTTCGCGTATCCCTTCCTGCACCGGAATCTGACTGCCAGGAAGCAGACCAAAGTCATCGCGGTCGAACCGGCGTCGTGTCCGTCCCTGACGAAAGGCAAATACACCTTCGACTACGGCGACACGGCCGCAATGGCGCCGATCGTCAAGATGTACACCCTCGGCCACACCTTCATGCCGCCCGGGATCCACGCCGGCGGCCTGCGCTATCACGGGATGGCCCCGAGCGTGAGCGCGCTCGTGGCGAGCGGCCACATCGAGGCAAGAGCCGTGATGCAGCTCGCCACGTTCGAAGCGGCGGTGCAGTTCTCGCGGGCGGAGGGCATCATTCCGGCGCCCGAGTCGGCGCATGCGATCCGCGTGGCGATCGACGAGGCGTTGGCGTGCAAGCGGGACGGCAAGCGCCGCGTGATCGCCTTCAACCTGTCGGGGCACGGGCATTTCGACATGGGCGCTTACGAGGCCTACCACCAGGGAAAGCTCGAGGACTACGAGTACCCCGCGGAGCGGGTCGCCGAGGCCATGCTGGAGCTACCGAGCGTGCCCGCCTAGCCTCAGTTGTTCGATCTCGTCTGCCAGCGGGCGACCGAGCGCCGGGTCCGACAATCCGGCCACGTTGACGCGGACGTTTTCCATGGCTCCCACGAGGGCCGCCTGGGCGAGCGCCGCCGCGACCATCGCGTCCGAGCGCGCGCTCTTGTTCCCGATCGCGCCGATCTCCGGCGCCAGCGACAACAGTCGCGCCGCCTTGCGCGCGATCTCCGCCGGAGGCCGGGCCGCACCGAGCAGCGCCGTATCGATCGCGCGCGCGCGCGCGGGATCGTCCTTCGCCATCCGGTAGGCCGCCGTAACCGCGCCGTACGCGGTTGCATCCTCGTCGACCAGGCGGCGCAGCTCACCCCGGAGCGTCTCCGCCTCGGCGAGAATCGCCGCCGCGCGGCCGTGGGCGGCGGCGTAGGTCTTTCGCCCCAGCGTGAGGCGCGCCACCATAGCCACGAGCGCCGCCGCGAGCGCGCCCGCGAGCGCGGCGGCGCTTCCACCGCCCGGCGTAGGTATGCCGGCGGCGAGGTCGTCGAGCCAGGTGTCGAGCATGGGTCCTTCGACACTCCGGATCTTGGCTTCGAGCAGGTGCTCCGCCGCGTCGGGCAACTTGAGCTGCGCAGGCGTCGTGCCGAGCAGGGCGCGCTCGGGGATGAGCCCCACCACCTCGCTCCGCCGGACGCTCACTCCGCGGCGCTTCGCCTCGGCGTCGACGGCCGCGAACACCGTCGCGGGCGGCGTGACGTCCACGTCCAGGAGATTCATCGAGACCTGCGCCTCGCCGTTCACGTCGAAGCCGCTCGCCTGCACGGCGGGGAGGCCGCCGCTCGACGTCCGGATTCGCTTCGCGATCTCCTTCGCGATCGTGACGTCCGGCGTGTCGAGGTAGATGTTGAACGCCACGAGAAACGCGCGCGCGCCGATGGCCGTGGCTCCTGCGGTGGGATGAATGTGGCGCGGACCGTAGTCGGGATCGACCGCGGGATCGCGGCCGATGCGCTCGCGCAGCCCCTCGAATCCCCCGGTTCGGATCGCGGGCAGGCTTTCGCGCTCGGGGCGACGAGCGGCGCGAGCGTAGAGAAACACCGGAATGTCGAGCTCACGCCCCACCCGCTCCGCGAGGGTCCCCGCCAGCCGGACGCAAGTCTCCATCGTCACGTCCCGGACCGGCACGAACGGCACGACGTCGGTCGCGCCCATGCGCGGGTGCGCGCCCTCGTGGTTCCGCAAATCGATTCGCTCGGTGGCGACGCGCATGGCGCGGAACGCGGCCTCGACCGCCGCGTCGGGAGGCGCCACGAATGTGAACACCGAGCGATGGTGCGAGGCGTCCGACTGGACGTCGAGCACGCGGACTCCGGTCACGGAGAGCAGGGCCGCCCGCAGGGCGGCGATCGTCTCCTGATCCCGGCCCTCGGAGAAGTTGGGGACGCACTCGACCAGGGGACCGGGCATCACGACGTGCGGACCAGCTCCGCGAGCCAGCGGTGCAGCGTCGGATTGCCGGCCACGATCGGCGCGCCTTCGAGCACGTCCGGGGACCCATCCGGGGTCGTGACGACGCCCCCCGCCTCGCGGATCAGTACCACGCCCGCGGCCACGTCCCAGGCGGCGAGCGTGAGCTCCCAGAACGCGTCGAGCCGCCCCGCCGCCACGTCGACCAGGTCGAGCGCCGCGGAGCCGGCGCGCCGAACGCCGCTCGACGCGCGCATCGCGGCGGCGAGCTGTCGCAGATAGGTGTCGATCGTGTCGATCTGCTTGAACGGAAATCCCGTTCCCACGAGGGCGAAGCGCGGATCGGTCACGGTCGATACGGCGAGCCGGCGCGACCCGAGCCAGGCGCCGTGTCCCGTCGCCGCGCGATAGACGAGGTCGCGCGTCACGTCGTGAACCACGCCGACGCACAACGCGCCACGCACCGCGCACCCGATCGACACCGCGTATTGGGGGTAGCCGTGCAGGTAGTTCGTGGTGCCGTCGAGCGGGTCCACCATCCACACGATCTCGCCCTCGCGACGAGCGGTGGGAGAGAGCTCTTCGCCGACGATGATCGAGCCTGGGACGCGCTCGCGCAGTGCCGCGACGATCAGCGCTTCGGCGCCGCGGTCGGCGTCCGTGACGAAGTCGTGCCGACTCTTCTCGGTCCACTGTCCCGGCTCGGGCGGAGTCGCGCGCCGTAACAGGTCCGCCGCCCGCGCGGCGGCGATCGTGGCCGCATCCAGTAAGTCTTTGATTTCTCGCACCTTGCGGCACCCCACCCAGGGTTCGTAGCTTGTCGCCCATGGCGCGCGTCTTTTCCGGCATCCAGCCTTCAGGCGAGCTGCACATCGGTAACTACCTGGGCGCCGTGGAGAACTGGGTCACGCTGCAGTCTCAGCACGAGTGCCTGTTCTCGGTCGTCGACCTCCACGCCATCACCCAGCCCTATGATCCCGGCACCCTATCGCAGCGGACCGTCGAGATGGCGGTCGGGCTGCTCGCCGCCGGGCTCGACCCCGAGCGCTGCACGCTGTTCGTGCAATCCCACGTGCCCGAGCACACGGCGTTGAACTGGCTGCTCATGACCGTCACCCCGCTCGGCGAGCTCGAGCGGCAGACGCAGTTCAAGGATAAGTCACAGCGTCAGGAAAGCGTCCCGGCGGGCCTCCTGAATTACCCCGTGCTCCAGGCGGCCGACGTGCTGCTCTATCGGGCCACGCTCGTGCCGGTGGGCGAAGATCAGCTGCAGCACCTCGAGCTGATGCGCGAGATCGCGCGTCGGTGGAACAGCCGGTTCGGCAACGCCTTCGCGTTCCCGGAGCCGCAAGCCCTGCTGTCCACCGCGAAGCGTGTGCTCGGGCTCGACGGTCAGGCCAAGATGTCGAAGAGCCTCGGGAACACGATCAGTCTGTTCGAGTCGCCCGAAACGATTCGCGAGAAGCTGAAGCCCGCGTTCACCGATCCCGCCCGGGTGACCCGCAAGGACCCCGGCAACCCCGAAATCTGCAATATCTTCACCATGCATCAGGGCTTCTCTCCGCCGGAGACCCAGGCGCTCGTGGCGCACAATTGCCGCACGGCCGGGTGGGGCTGCCTCGACTGCAAGCGGGCCCTGGCGGACAATATGATAGCGACGCTCACTCCCATCCGCGAGCGTGCGGCCGAGCTGCGCACTCGCCCGCAGCGCGGGAGAGACCTCCTGCGCACCGGCGCGGCCAAGGCCCGAGTACTGGCCCGCGAGACGGTGGCGCGGGTGCGGGAACGGATGGGGTTTCTCGAGCCCGCGGAGGACAGCGACTGATGGATGAGCCCAAATCGCGGAGCCCGCGGGTGAGCGGGCAGACTGCGGGTCCCCAAGGCGGGATCGAGAAGATCATCAAGGCGGCCGTCGACCGCGGCGCGTCCGATCTGCACATCAAAGCGGGCGACGTGTTTCGGGCCCGTATCGACGGCAAGCTCATCCCCCTGACGAAGCAGCGGCTGACGCCCGACCAGACGCGGGCGATCGCACTGCGGTTCATCCCGACCGGAGAAGATCGGGGTCGCATCGACCAGATCCGCGACTACGACTGCTCGTGGGGGATGCCGGGGGTCGGCCGGTTTCGGGTGAACATCCTGCGGCAGCGATCCTCGTTCATGATCGTGATGCGCGTCATTCCCTTCGATGTCCCGTCGTTCGAGTCGCTCAAGCTGCCGCCAATC
>JBGPIJ010000158.1:0-6900 GCA_041484865.1 Gemmatimonadota bacterium | reverse complement strand
GCAGCTCGCCGCGCTTCACCCGCTCGACATAGGCGGGAATCCGCTCCTTGGAGCCGATCTCGCGGAGCATCTTGAGCACTTCTTCGTTCGCGCCGCCGTGCAGCGGCCCGTACAGCGCCGCCGCGGCCGCGGCCATGGTGGAGTAGGGGTCGCCGTGCGACGACCCGGCCGTACGCATGGCGCTGGTGGAGCAGTTCTGCTCGTGGTCGGCATGCAGAATGAACAGCACGTCGAGCGCTCGCTGCAGCGTCCGGTTGACCTCGTACCTCACCTCGGTGGTCTTGAACATCATGTTCAAGAAATTCCCGGGATAGCTGAGGTCGTTGTCGGGGTAGGCGTACGGCAGCCCGACCGAGTGCCGGTGCGCGAACGCGGCGAGGGTGGGCATCTTGGCGATGAGCCGCACGATCTGCACGTGGCGCGTCTCGGCGTCGTAGATGTGCTTTGCTTCGGGATAGAACGTGGACAGCGCCGCCACCGTGCTCACGAACACGCCCATCGGATGCGCGTCGTGATGGAACCCATCGATGAACTTCTTGATGTTCTCGTGGATGAAGGTGTGGTGCGTGATCTCCTTGATCCACGCGTCGAGTTGCACCGCCGTCGGGAGCTCCCCGTGGAGCAGCAGGTACGCGGTTTCGAGAAAGGTGCTCTGCTCGGCGAGCTGCTCGATCGGGTAGCCGCGGTAGCGCAGGATGCCCTGCGACCCGTCGATGTAGCTGATGGCGCTGCGGCACGCCGCGGTGTTGATGAAACCGGGATCGTACGCCAATAGCCCGGCGTCGTCCTCCCCGGTCTTGATCTGGCGGAGGTCGAGGGCGCGCACGAATCCGTCTTCGATCGGGAGCTCGTACTGCTTCCCGGTGCGGTTGTCGGTGATGCTCAGGCTGTTCTTCGGCACGGCGGAAAGATATGCAGACGGCAATGGGCAGTAGAAGGCGGTAGAGGGCGGTAACGGGCGGGAACGGGCGGGAACGGGCGGGAACGAGTCCTGAAGTACCGCCCGTTCCCGCTCATTGCCGCCTTCGACCGCCCATTGCTCTACCGCCTGTTACCGCCCCTCCCGCCCTCTTATCTTCTTGCGCTGATGACCCAACCGACTGCGCCCCGTCGGGACAGCCTGTATCCCACACGCTCGGCCGCCGGCGCCCTGTTGGGCCAGCAGCTCGCGGCGCGAGGGCTGACCGGATGCATCCTGCTCGGGATCACCCCCGAGGGAGTGGAGATCGCGGCGAACGCCGCCAAGGCGATGGGCGCTCAATTCGACGTGCTGGTCGCGTCGTTCATCCAGTTGGGTTCGAACCTCGCTCCGATCGGCGCGCTTGCCGAATCGGCCCCGTCCGAAATGGACCCCGATTTCCTGCCCGGCGGCAATCTGCTCGCCAAGCTCGAGGCGGCGATCGACGAGTCCCGCGCCCGCATCAGCCAGGACCTCGTCCTCTACCGCACGATGCGACCCGTCAAGAACCTGAGTGGGCGCGTTGCGATCATCGTGGACGGGCAGGTGGTGTGGCCGTGGCGGGTGCTCGCGGCCGCGAAGGCGGCGGAGCAGCTCGGTGCAAAGAACGTGGTGATTGCGACGCCCGTGGCGACGCAGGGAGCCGTCGAGCGCATCCACTCCCGTCGCTTCGAGCTGGTGTGCCCGAGCGTCGTGATGGACGCGACGGGCCATCCTTCACCCTACGGCGATTCGGCGGGCGAGACGCCGGAGCGGCTGCGCAGCATCATGATCGCGCACGAGGCGGCGTAATAAGCGTTGTACGTCGCTACGTCGGTACGTCGCTACGTTTTTGCCGCCTTCACGTACAACGTAGCGTCGTAGCGACGGGTAACGGTTCTCGCGTACAACGTGGCGACGTAGCGACGGGGAACGTCTTCAGTCCAGCTCCACCATCCCCCGCTCCAACCACCGATGCTCGCCCTTCAGCACGTCCTGCGCCGTGCGGTAGGTGCGCGTGTCCTCGTTGCGCCACAGATGCGCGAACTTCTCCCCGATGCGGGCTCTTGCCTGGCGGCAGAAGAGATCGGCGAGCTCGACCGCGCGGCGGCCCGCGGCCGGGTCGCGCCGCAGCAGCGAGCGGGCGCGCGCGCAGGTCGCCGCCATCGCGAACAGCTCCGCGCCCACGTCCACGAGCCGGAACAACACCGCCTGCCGGTACTCGAGCTTCGGGCCGAAGCGCATCATCGCGTGAAACACCCCGCGCGCCAGGCGCCGCGCCGTGCGCTCCACGTAGCGCACGTGCGGCGCGAGCGGCCCGAACCGGCCGTACTTCGGCGGGTAACTCCAGCCGAGCCAGCGGGAGGGATACCACCATCCGTAGAACGACGTCGCGCGACCGAGCCCGCCGAGCCGCTGGCCGAGGGACTTACCCGGCATCACCACGTCGCCGGCGGTCTGGAGGTGCTTGTCCACCGCTTCGCGCGCGATGAACAGGTGCATGATTTCGCTCGACCCTTCAAAGATCAGGTTGATGCGGAAGTCGCGCATGATCCGCTCGACGGGGACGGGTTTCTCGCCCCGCTCGCGTAACGAGTCGGCGGTCTCGTAGCCGCGCCCGCCGCGGATCTGCACCGTATCGTCGATGATCCGCCACGCCACTTCCGAGTTGTACAACTTCGCGATCGCCGCCTCGAGCCGAATGTCGTAGCCGCCGCGGTCGGCCATCGAACCGCACAGCTCCGCCAGGGCCTCCATTGCGAACGTGTTGGCGGCCATCGCGCCGATCTTCTGCGCAATCGCATCGTGCTTGCCGATGGCGCGTCCCCACTGCACCCGCTCGTTGGCCCAGATGCGCGAGATCTCGAGACAGCGCTTGCCCGCGCCCACGGAGGAGATCGGCAGCGTCAGGCGGCCGGTGTTGAGGGTGATGAGCGCGAGCTTCAGACCCTTGCCCACCTCCCACAGCACATTCTCCCGGGGCACGCGGACGTTCGTGAACCGGATGACGCCGTTGTAGATCGCCTTCAAGCCCATGAAGTGGCTGCGGTGCGTCACTTCGACACCGGGCCAGTCTGCCTCGACGATGAAGGCGGTGATCTGCCGTTTCTCTTTCCCGTTGACCATCTTCGACGGGGTCCGCGCCATCACGACCATCAGCTCCGCCTTGGTGCCGTTCGTGCACCACAGCTTTTCGCCGTTCAGCACCCATGCCTGGCCGTCGTCGGTCGGCACGGCGACTGTCTCGAGCGCCGCCGGATCGGACCCGACCCCGGCCTCGGTAAGCGCGAACGCCGAGATCGCCCCCTTGGCGAGGCGGGGGAGATACTTCTTCTTCTGAGCCTCGGAGCCGAACATCTTGAGCGGCTGCGGCACGCCGATCGACTGGTGGGCGGACAGGAGGGCGGTGATCGAGCCGTCCACGCTCGATACGAGCTCGATGGCGCGCATGTAGGACAGCTGCGAAAGTCCGAGACCCCCGTACTCCCGCGGGATCTTGATCCCGAAGGCGCCGAGCCGGCGCAGCCCCTCGATCACATCGTCGGGGATCTCGCCCTCCCGGTCGATCTTGTCGGAGTCGACCTTCTCGCGCAGGAACCGCTCGAGCGCTTCGAGAAACGGTCGAGCGCGTCGCTCGTCCTCGGGGTCCTCCTCGGGATAGGGATCGACGAGGTCCATCCGCAGATTCCCGAGAAACAGCTCACGCACGAAGCTCGGCGCCGTCCACTCTTGTTCGCGGGCGGCTTCGGCGACCTCGCGCGCTTCCTCAGCGCTGACTTTCGGCTGGGGTGCGGCGGTAGTGGCCATATGTAGGTTCCTCCCTCGAGCCGAGCGCAACTCCGCAAAGGGCATGCCCGCGGAGCGCCCGGTTACTCAAGTTAAGCGGATGGACAGCGCACAGGTTAGAGGGGGGGATCGCCCTCGTCCGGGGCGACCCGAGAGGTGGCGTCGTGTATCTTTCCGCTCCGTGCGACGCGCGTTCGAACTCAGTCTCGCATTGACGATCGGCGCCGCCGGCGCCGGCCGCGCTCAGCTTGCCCCGCCCGGCACCGGCGGCGTCGCAGCGTTGGCGAGCGACCTGCAGAGCCTGGGCGCGAACCGCCGAGTGCTCGTCATCGGCGCGCATCCGGACGACGAGGACACGGACCTGCTCGCGCTGCTCGCCCGCGGGCTCGGCGTGCAGACGGCCTACCTGTCGCTCAGCCGGGGAGAAGGGGGCCAGGACTTGATCGGCCCCGAGCTTGGCCCGGAGCTCGGGGTGATCCGCACCGAGGAGCTGCTCGCCGCGCGCCGTATCGACGGTGCGCGCCAGTACTTCAGCCGCGCTTACGATTTTGGATTTTCGAAGACCGCCGCCGAGAGCTTCCGCTTCTGGCCGCGCGACTCACTGCTCGCGGACGTGATCGCCGTGATCCGGCGGTTTCGTCCCCAGGTGATCGTCTCGATCTTCTCGGGCACGCCGGCCGACGGTCACGGACAACACCAGGTAGCGGGCGCCGTGGCGCGCCAGGCTTTCGAGCTGTTGGCCGATTCGAGCGGTGGCCCCGTCGCGCTGTACCGCTCCGCGCGCTTCGATAGCGCCGCCGCCCGCCTGACGCTCGATGCCGGCCGACTCGATCCCGTCACCGGCCGCTCGTATCACCAGCTGGCGATGGCGAGCCGCAGCCAACACCGCTCACAAGAGATGGGGCAGCTCGAGCGCGCGGGGCCGAGCCCGGTGCGATTGGCGTTCGTCGAGTGGCGGAAACGGGAACGGACAGGGACGGACGGCGGCGGACTCTTCGCCGGCGTAGACACCGTGCTCCACGGGCGCGAGCAGTACGTGGCGCTCATCGATTCCGTCCGCGCCGCGTTCAACCCGCTGAACCCGGCGGGCATCGTGCCGCTGCTGGCGCGCGCGCTCCGCGCGCTGGGCGACGCCTCGGGCGAGGTCGAGACGGAGCAGCGCGCGATCCTCGAGGGCGCGCTGGCGCGCGCCGCGGGCGTGGTGATCGACGGACTGGCCGACGACTGGATCGTCACGCCGGGCGAACCGCTGCGCATCGAGACGACCGTGTGGAATGCCGGGAGCTCAGGCGTCCAACTCGACGACGTACGGGTCGTGGCACCCGCCGGCTGGACGGGGCGCAAGCTTGATCAGACCTCCGGCACGATCGCGCCCGGCGCGCTCGCGACGGGTCATTTCGTGGTGGACGTGCCTCGGGACGCTGAGCCGTCGCAGCCCTACTTTCTGCGACGTCCGCTCGCGGGGGCGCTGTACGATTGGTCGGGGGCGCCTGCCGATGTGCGCGGCCTGCCGTTCGAGCCGCCGCTCTTCGGCCTCGAGGTGCGCCTCACGATCGCCCGGACGCCGGTCACACTGACGCGAGAGGTTTCCGAGCGACACCGCGACGAAGCGATCGGCGAGGTGCGGCGTCCGGTGCTCGTGGATTGCGGCTTCGACGTTGCGGTCACTCCGGGCCTCGTCGTGTGGCCCGTAGGCGGCTGGGGGAGCGGGCCGCGGCGTTTCACGGTGACGGTCACGAACCGCCATCACGGTGCGGCGTCGGCGCGGATCGGGCTCGCGCCCCCCAGGGGGTGGCCCCCGATTCCCGCCGAGAGTCTCCGGTTCGAGCGGGAAGACGAATCGCGCAGCTTCGGTTTCACGCTCACCCAGCCGCCGGGCTCCACCCCGGGCGATCTGACGCTCGCCGCCGCGAGCGTGGACTCCGCCGGCGGCCGGTGCGCCGGAGGCCTCGCCATCATCGACTACCCGCACATCCGGCCCCGGTCTGTGGCGCACGCGGCGACGGCGGAGATCCGGCTGGCTCGGGTCGCGCTCCCGCCGCTCACGCGGGTCGGGTACGTGCGCGGCGCCGCCGATCGGGTTCCGGAGGCCCTGTCGGGGGTGGGCGTGCCCGTCGAGCTGCTCGATGCCGACACGCTGGCGCGCGGGAATCTGGCCCGCTACGACGCCGTGGTGATCGGCAGCCGAGCCTACGAAACCGATCGGGCGCTTGTCGCGAACAACGGGCGAATTCTCGACTATGCGCGCGCCGGCGGGCTCGTCATCGTCCAGTACCAGCAGTACCAGTTCGTGCAGGGTGGGTTTGCGCCGTACGCGATGACGATCGCGCGGCCGCACGATCGCGTCACCGACGAAAGCGCTGCGGTGAGGCCGCTCGATTCGACCGTGACGGTTCTTCGCTCTCCCAACCGGATCGGTCCCGCCGATTGGGAAGGCTGGGTACAGGAGCGCGGTCTCTACTTCGCCCACGAGTGGGCGCCGGACTACCGTCCGTTGCTCGAGATGCACGACCCCGGCGATCCGCCGCTCTCGGGTGGGCTGCTCGTCGCGCGGCTCGGCAAGGGAACGTACGTGTACACGGGGCTCGCCTTCTTCCGACAACTGCCCGCGGGCGTCCCGGGCGCGTATCGGTTGTTTGCGAACCTGCTCGCGCTGAATGCGAAGCCTGCGAAGTAGCGACTCAATTGCCCTGGTCGGCGTCGCTTGGCTCGCGATTTCGGCCATCGCTTGCAGGGGTGACGGTCGCACGCCGCTCGTCATTTACTCGCCCCACGGCCGCGACCTGCTGACGCTGTTTCAGCGGCGCTTCGAGCAGCTGCATCCCGAGGTCGTCGTGCACTGGCTCGACATGGGCTCGCAGGAGGTGTACGACCGGCTCGCGTCGGAGCGGGTCAATCCGCAGGCCGATGTGTGGTTCGGCGGCCCGGGGACGATCTTCGCGCGCGGCGCCCGGGATTCGCTGCTCGAACCGTTTCGGCCGGACTGGGCCGGCGCCATTGCTCCCCACGGGCGCGGCCCGGGCGATCTCTACTTCGCGGTCTACCTCACGCCTGCCGTCCTCGCGTACGCCGCCGAGGCGCTGAGCGTCGAGCAGGCGCCGCACGACTGGGACGATTTGCTCGACCCCCGGTGGAAGGGAAAAGTCCTGATTCGCGATCCGCTCGCGAGCGGGACG
>JBGPIJ010000157.1:0-6903 GCA_041484865.1 Gemmatimonadota bacterium | reverse complement strand
CGCGTCGGCGATCGCGTCACCCTGAAGGGCGCGGTCTTCGAGATCGTCGCGATGGATGGACGGCGCGTCGGCTCGGCCCGCCTCCTCCAGCGCGCGGTGCCGGCATGAAGCTCCGCTCCAGCATCGCCCCGATTCCGCCCGGAGCCCTCGACCTCGCGGGCGAGGCCGTGCGCCGCCGCCGCCAGCTTCAGACACGCATGCTCGAGCGCGTCGAGCGCGCGGGATACGAGGAGATCATCCCGCCCACCTTCGAGTACGCCGAGGTGTTCGTGCGCGCCGGCGGGTCCGAGGTCGCCGACCGGCTGATCCGCTTTCTCGACCTCGACGGCCGGCTGCTCGCGCTGCGCTACGATTTCACGGCGAGTGTGGCCAGGCTCGCGGCCACCAAGCTCTCCGATCGCGTGACGCCGTTGCGGTTGTGCTATGCCGGCAATGTGTTCCGCCAGGATCCCGGTCGCGAAGGGCGCCGGCCGCGCGAGATCCTCCAGGTGGGCGGCGAGCTGCTCGGCGAAACGAGCGTCGCGGCGGACGTCGAGGTCGTCCGCCTCGCGCTCGAGCTGGTGCGCTGCGCCGATGTCAGCGAGTTCCAGCTGAACCTGGGCCACGTCGGCGCGCTCGCGCCCGCCCTTGCCGCGCTGCCCCCCGAGGAGCGGGCGGCCGTCCGCCGCCTCATCGACCGTAAGGATGCCGCGGGACTCGCGGCCGCCGCGGGCGGGAGCGCGCGGGACGGGGGGAGCGTGCTCCAGACTCTCCCCTTCGTCATCGGCCGCCGCGAGGCGCTGGAACGCGCGCTGCGGATCGCGCCGGCGGGGCGCGAGGCCATCGAGCGGCTCCAGCAGATCGACGCCGCCCTGACGCCGGCGGAGCGCGAACACGTAGTCTACGATTTCGGCGAGGTGCGGGGACTCGACTACTATACCGGCATGCACTTCGAGATCTTCGTGGGCGGAGTGGGCACCGCCGTCGGCGCCGGGGGACGCTACGACGACCTCGTCGCTCGCTTCGGCCGCACGCTGCCAGCCGTCGGCGTGGCGCTCGACCTCGGCGCCCTCGCCCGAGCGCAGCCGTGAGCGGGCCGCTCACCGTCGCGCTCCCCAAAGGCCGGCTGCTCGACCCCGCGCTCGCCCTGTGGCAACGGGCGGGCTACGAGCCTTCGGAGCCTCCGTCCAGTCGGCGGTTGCTCGTGCCCTCGGTGGACGGCTCGCTCGAGTTCCTGTTCGTGAAGCCGGCCGACGTGCCCGTTTACGTGGAGTCCGGCGCCGCCGATCTTGGGGTCGCCGGAACGGACGTGCTCCGCGAGACGGCCGCCGACGTGCTCGAGCCGCTCGCGCTCGGCTTCGGCGCGTGCCGAATGGTCGTCGCGAGCACCGCCGAGGCGCCGTTTCCGTCGCTCCCGGGCGGCATGACGCCGCGCGTGGCCACCAAGTATCCGCGCCTCACGCGCGCCTTCTTCGCGGAGACGGGACTCGGCGTGGAGATCATCACGGTGGCGGGATCGGTCGAGGTCGCACCGCTCGTCGGGCTGGCGCACTGGATCGTGGACCTGGTCGACACGGGCCGCACGCTGCGGGAGAACCGCCTCGTAGAGCGCACCACCATCCTCGACGTCGCCGCCGTCGTCGTGGTCAACCGGGCAAGCCATAAGCTGAAGCTGGAGAGACATCAGAAACTGCTAAAAGCGTTGTACGACGCCACGTCGTTACGTTCTACGGAAGGCGTTCAACGTGCGACGTAGCGACGTACAACGGTGTTGTCGTACAACGTAGCCACGTAGCGACGTACAACGGTGTTTTCGTGCAACGTAGCGACTTAGCGACGGGCAACGCCTTTCCGGGCAAGATCCAGTCCCAGCTCCAGGGCAATCCGCATCGACCCCGCGTCAGCCACACCCTTCCCCGCGATGTCGAAGGCCGTACCGTGGTCCGGCGCGGTGCGTGGAAACGGAAGCCCGAGCGTCACGTTCACGCCCTTTCCGAACCCCGCCACCTTGATCGCCGTCATCCCGACGTCGTGATAGGGCGCGAGCACGGCGTCGAATTCGCCGCGCAGCGCCCGCACGAAGACCGTGTCCGCCGGGAGCGGCCCCGCCGCACCGAGGGCTTCGGCCGCCGGCCGGAGCACCTGCTCGTCCTCGCTGCCGAATAGCCCCGACTCCCCGCCGTGCGGATTGAGCGCGCACACGGCGAGTCGCGGATGCTCGATCCCCCACCACGTCTCGAGCGCCCGCCGTGTGATGCGGCCGACGCGCACTACCCGCTCGGTCGTGACCTGATCGGGGACGTCGCGCAAGGCGAGATGCGTGGTTACCAGCACGACGCGCAGCGACCCCGTCGCGAGCATCATCGCGACGTCGATGTCGCCGGCCAAATGCGCCAGCATCTCCGTGAGTCCGGGGAAGCGATAGCCGGCGAGGTGCAGCGCGTGCTTGTGGACGGGAGCCGTGACGATCGCATCCACCTCGCCGGCAAGCGCGAGACGAGCGGCCTCCTCGACGGCTCGCCCGGCGAGCTGGCCGGCAAGAACGGGAAGGGGGAAGGGGGAAGGGGGAAGGGTACCGCACGGCCCAACCCGTCCCTCTTCCCCCTTCCCCCTTCCCCACACTCCGATTCCCACCCTGCGCTCCGCTTGCAGGCCCGCGATCTGGTCGTCGGGTCCGACCAGCGTTAGCTCCGCGTCGAGCGGCATTGCGAGGGCGCGCTCCACGATCTCGGGCCCAATGCCTCGCGGATCCCCGAGCGTGACGGCCAGGCGCGGCCGGCGGCCCACGCGACTAGAACCGGAAGTCGATGTACGTCGTGCGCCGCAGCCCGTCGAGATAGTGCTGCACGGCAAGCTGCTGGCCCAGCTGGTCGCGGATCCGGTCCTTCACGTCGTCGAACGTCAACTCGCCTTCGGCCTGCCACCGCGTCACTTCGAGCACGACGAACTTGGGGCGCGGAGCGTTGGCGCCGATCTCGAATACCGGCTTGAGTCCCCGCGTGCTGTCGGTCCCGAGCGTGGTGGGATAGTCGGCGGGCAGATTGGGCGCCGGCAAGGCGTCGACGATGCGCGACTCGTCCGGATCGGCGTAGCGGCGCGCCAGCGCATCGAACGACGCTCCCGCCGCGAGCGCGTCGTGCACCGAATCGGCCAGATGGCGGGTCAGCGCGACCTGGACCGGCGTGATCTCGGGTTGAATCAGGATGTGGCGGGCCTGGACCTCCGCGGGCTCGACCCGTTCCACCTGAATGATGTGGAAGCCGAACGCCGTTTCCACGATGTCCGAGATCTCTCCGGAATGCAGGTGGAACGCCGCCTCCTCGAAGTTCTTCACCATCACCCCGCGGCGGAACCATCCCAGTTCGCCGCCCTGCGGGCGCGAGGCGCTGTCCGCCGAGTACTTCTTCGCGAGCTCCGTGAAATTGGCGCCGTGCCGCACCGCCGTCAGGAGCGAGTCGGCGAGCGCGCGCGCCTTGGCTCGCGCCACGGAGTCCGCGTGCACCGGCATCACGACCTGGCGGAACGTGACGAGCGCGGCGTGTTTGGGCCGCTGCGCGCTGTTCTCGCTCCAGTATTGCCGCATCTGCGTATCGGTCGGCGGAATCGGGCGCAGCTTGTTGTTCTGCCGCAGGTTCTGCACCAGCCGCTGCTGCAGGATCGTGCGCCGCTGGTTCTCGGCGAGCCAGCGACGCCATTCCTCCTCGGACGTGAAGCCGGCGGCCCGAAGCTGTGCTTCGAAGTCGAGCTGGGACGAGAACTGCGTGTGCACGTTTTGGACGCTCTTTTCGACCTCGTCCTGCACCTCCTGCTCGGTCACCTTGATGCTGGTGTCGTGCTGCGCCTGCTGCACGAGCAGCTCTGCGTCCACCATCTGATGGAGCAGGTCGTTCGCGTAGGCGCGCCGCGCCGCCGAGTCGTCCGGAACCTTCGTCCCTTGTCCCTGCGCCAGGACGAGCTGCTCCTCAACTTGAGACGCGAGGATCGGCGTGTTGCCGACGATCGCAACAATCCGATCCACCGGCGCGGGGGCCTGCGCCGCGACGGGCAGGACTGCCCCCGCGAAGGCGGTGATGAGCACAACGAGAATGGCAAGTCGCATGGTGTTGAACCTAGCCCTATCGAACGTAACGATGAGACGTCGTGTCCGGATGAGACGCGGTGTCCAAGGGAACGGGCGCCGGTCCGGGCGCGGGGCGCACCCCGGTTCGCCGCGTGGCCTCCGCCGCGCCGCGCACCGCGCTGGCGCGCTCGACGGCCTCGGCGATGCCGGCGGGGTTCACCGACCAGCGCTCGCTCTCGCGCAGAATGGAAGAGAGGAACGGTGACACCGGGATGAGCCGCGCCTCGCCGTTGAGCGCGCGCTCGATGTAGGCGTTCACGTGGGCCACGGCGAGTCGCACCCGAGCGTCGGACGTCGCCGCGGAATCGGCGAACAGTTGGGGAGAGATCCCCATCGCGCCTTCGATCGCGGCGAGCCCCGAGCCGTACTCGGCCTTGATCTCGGCCCAGTCATCGGGCGTGAGCTGCACGCCGGCCGAGTCCACCTGTTGAAGCAGCAGCTCGCGCTGGACGACGACCGCGAGGAATTGCTTCAGCTGCTCGTCCGACGCCGTGGGCAGCACCCGCACCTCCTGCGGATCGATGGCGAAAAGCCAACGTACGAGATCGCGCACCCGCAGAACGCCGCCGCGATAGGTCGCGAGGGCGCTCGAGTTCGTGCGCGCCGCCGGAACGTCCTCGAACACCTGCCGGACCAGCGCGGGCGCCTCGTCTTTGACCTTCACCTGCCGCTCCGTCGCCAAATTATCCACGTACACGGAATCGAGGTGCGCCACCTTGACGCGCCCGATGTCGGCGCTGAACGAGTCGCGCACTTCGCCCAAGGGCGGGCGGCGAATCACATGGAATCCGAACGGCGAGCGCACCACGCCGCTCACGCCACCCGGCGCCAGCTCCCAGGCCGCCGCCTCGAACGGGGCGACGAACTGGCCCCGCCCGGCGATCGGGAGATACCCGCCGCGCCCCTTCGAGCCCGGGTCCTCCGAATAGCGTCGGGCGAGGGCGGCGAAGTTGGCGGCATGCTGGCTCGAGATCTGGCGCAGCAGCTTTTCGGTTTCCGCCCGCTTGCGCTCGAGGTCCTGCGGTGTGGCGCTCGCCGGCACCTGGATCAGGATGTGCTGAAAGAGCCGTACAGTGCCGGCCTGGTACGCCGAGTCGACCTGGTCCGGGGTGAGCCGCGCGCGCGCGGCGAACAACTGATCGTGGAAGCGGTTCCACCGCAGCTGCGCCGCGGTCGGCCAACTGGCGCGCAGCACGAGAGCCGAGTCGTCCATGTTCCGGCCCTTCGCGAGCTGCACCGCAAACACGATGTCGTCCACGTACAGCGAGGCGAGCCCCGCGAGGTTCTTCGCGGTCGGCTGCGCGCGCTTGACGTTCGACACCCAGCCCGCGAGCCGTTCCACGGTCAGATCCTGACCCGCGGCCGACGCGGCGACGCGCGGATGCGCGGAAAATGCGTCGCGGACGCTCTGGCAGGCGGCGAGCGCCAGCGTCGCCGCTGTCAGAGCCACACGCGGTAGAGGCTTCATGGCGATCCTGTGTCCCGTTGAAGAGCGGTCAAGGCCCGCACCAGGCCGGGGCCAACCGCGGCGCCGCCGACGCGACGGAGTCGCAGCGCCAGCGGCAGTGTGCGGCGTACTTCCGCCTCGAACTGCACGGCATCGAGGGCGGCCGTGAGAGCCGCCAGCCGCGGCTGCGCACCTCCCCGAAACGCCAGCCGCGCCTCGTCACCCCTGATCAGGACCGTCGCCAGTCCCAGCGGAGCGCCGAGCGCGCGGAGCTCGTACACGAGGAGCAGGCGCTCCGCCTCAGGCGGCACGGGGCCGAACCGGTCGCGCAACTCCTCGCGCAGCGCCGGAATTTCGCATGGTTGCACGGCGCGCGCCAGCCGCCGGTACAGATCGAGCTTCGCCGCGTCGTCGCCAATGTAGGCGTCCGGCAGGTAGGCGGGCTGATCCAGCACCACGTCCGGCGGCTCACCCTGCGGCGCGCTCGCGCCCGCCTCGCCCTTCAGGGCCCGTACCGTTTCCTCCAGCCATCGCAGGTACGTCTCGAGACCCACGGCGTGGGCGTGACCCGACTGCGCCCCGCCGAGCAGGTTCCCCGCGCCGCGCAGCTCGAGATCGCGCAGCGCGATCTGATATCCCGACCCGAGCTCGGTATGGTGCTCGAGGACGAGCAGTCGCGCTTCGGCATCCGGGTCGAGCTGATCCGGGGCCAGGAGATAGCAGTAGGCGCGCCGGTGGCTGCGGCCTACGCGCCCGCGCAGCTGGTACAGCTGCGCGAGCCCGAGCTGGTCGGCGTGGCTCACGATCATCGTGTTCGCGTTGGGCACGTCGAGGCCCGATTCGACGATCATCGTCGACACGAGAATGTCCACCTCCCCCGCCACGAACCGGCCCATGACCATTTCCAGCTCCCGCTCCCTGAGCTGTCCGTGCGCCACCGCGGTGCGCGCCCGCGCGGGGGCAAGCGCCCGCACCCGCTCGGCGATCGTGTCGATCGTCTCCACCCGATTGTGCACGAAATACACCTGACCGCCGCGATCGAGCTCTCGCGCCAGCGCCTCCTCGAGCAGCGCGTCGTCCCACGGCTCGATGTACGTCAGCACGGGAGACCGATCCTTGGGCGGCGTCTCGAGCAGCGTCAGGTCGCGCAACCCGGCGAGCGACAAGTGCAGGGTGCGCGGAATCGGGGTTGCCGTGAGCGTGAGCACGTCCACCGCGAGCCGCAGCGCCTTCAACCGCTCCTTGTGCCGCACGCCGAAGCGGTGCTCCTCATCGACGATCAAGAGTCCGAGGTCGCGAAACTCCACGTCCGCCGACAGCAGCCGATGCGTGCCGATCACGACGTCCACTTCGCCCT
>JBGPIJ010000156.1:0-6919 GCA_041484865.1 Gemmatimonadota bacterium | reverse complement strand
GAAACCTGTTCGATCAGCCCCTCACCGAGGCGGAGGACGCCTTCAATCGGGTGCTCGATCTCGACCCGAACTTCGTCCCCGCCATCGCGCACCTGATTCCGCTCACCTACCTGCTGCACGACGACACCCGAGAAACCCAGCGGCTGATCCGGGAGTATCTGCGCACCGACTCAACCTCTGTCGTGGCCGAAGCGATTGGCGTAGCGGACACGATGCTGTTCGGGTCGCTCACCAATCGGAGCCACCTGCTTCATCAGATCGATGGGCATAGCTCGACCGCACTCCAGTTTCTTGCATTTCAGCTGGCGATGTTCGGGACCGACGAGATGCGCAGGGGGCCGGCACGCCGGGTTCTCGAGGCGCTCGAACGCCGGGCTGCCACAGATCAGGAGCGGGTCCAGGCGCTCCGCATGGAGGTGGCGGCGGACCTGCGCAATGGATGGATAGACAGTGCCCGGGCCCGACTCCAACGCGCCAAGGGTGCTTCGCTGGCACGTGAGCGAGACACCTGGCTGGTGCTCGCCCATGCGACCGGCCTCCCCGCGTTGGGGGGTTGGCGCGATGCCGCGGACCGGCTCGCGGCGGGTTCGCGCGCACCGGGAGGCGCCGACCCGGTGGTGCACTGGCTCCTCGCCCGCGCGGGCAGCGCTCAGACCGAGCACATCGCGGCGCTGGAACGACTAGCGAGCGACAGCAGTCCGCTCCCTCACAGCTTGCGTCTCGATCTCGCGGCGCGGGAAGCGCTGGCTCACCACGACACGGTGAAAGCCCTGTCCTTGTGGGATGACGCTACCCGTCGCTACTCCGTGCTCGCCGTGGCACGCGGTCTGGTGGCCTCGCTCTGGCCCCTGCGGCTGGAGAGTGTTCGAGTCGCGCTGGCCAAGGGTGATACGAGTCGAGCCGAAGCGGCCTGCGGTACGTTCGATGCGCTGATTGGCTATGTCGATCAGGTGGCGCTGCCCGAGATCGAGCGCCTGTGCGGGCGCTGGCGGCCGCCGCAGGGCGGTCGGATAGAGCGGCGGTCGGATACAACGGCGGTCAGGTGATGCGGCGGACGGGAGAAGCGGCGGTCGGGCGGTCAAGCTGCAAAGCGGCGGTCGGGCCCGCGCTGCTTCGGACCACGCCAGCAGCAGAGCGATGGAGGAGAGCAGGATGAGACGGCGCATGAGAACCTCCCGCTGTGGGACCCTTGTCGCCTTCACGCACTCGATACCGCCGATCCGCCGCGCGCCAGCGCGCCACCCAAAATCCCGGTCTGCGCCCGCTCCGCCCCGCGCCGCGCACGCGCCGGCGGTTCGAGCCGCGCGAGCTCAGACAAGTTGTGACCGACCCGCACGCCGACCACTACGAGCATTCCGATTGCGAGGCAACCCGCCGCGCAGTTGGCGATCGTCACGACCGCCAGACTCCGCCCGCTCAGCGCAAGCAGCGCGTTCGCGGCAATCAGAATGATGCGGGCTTCGGTCGGCCCCACGTGGCCGTACCCGAGGCGAAACACGCCGAATGCCGCCGACTCGAGATACACGTTGATCGACAGCACGAGGTACGCAAGCACGCCCGCGAGGGCGACACCGAGTGCCACATACGGCGACAGCCCGAGCCCGGCGCCGATCGCGGCCGTCGAGAACGCGTCCACGATGTGGTCCAGGTAGTAGCCATAACGTGGCCGCTCCGCGCGGCGCACGCGCGCCACGGTGCCGTCCAGGCTGTCTCCGAACCAGTTCACTACGAGCAGCGCGCTCGCTACCCACAGCCATACGGCGCTGAGGTTGGAGAGCGCATACGCCGCGCCCGTGCCCACCGCGCCCAGCACGCCGAGCCCCGTCAGATGATCCGACGTGACCCACCACGGCAGCCGGACGGCGATCGCCCGCAACAGCCGCCGCTCGGGATCGGCGAGGAGGAACGTCAGTTCACGGCGCGCGTCGGCCATAGGACCATCCAGAGCGAGGGAATCATCAGGAGCAGAGAGAGCGCGACGAAGAGCCATGCGGGCACCCGCACGACGTTGCCGAGCCACGCGAGCAGCGCGTAGCGCGGGAGACAACGCGCCGCGACGGCACCGGCGTACTTCCCGACCGGGTAGCCGATCGCGAACGCGAGCGCCTTGAACGGCAAGAAGGGCAAGGGCGTGAGTCCCGACAGGGCGATGACGGCGAAAGGGAAGCGCCCGAACACGCGCCCGGGGAAGAGTGGCGATGCGGGAGGTGCCCGTGTCTCATCGCTCCCGACGGACCGTCGGGCCGCAATGCGCTCGATCAGCGGCACGAACAGCCGGTGGTCCACGAGCGCCGCGATGACCGTTCCCGCGGTCCCCACGAGCGTCGTCGGCAAGATGCCAAGTCGCGCTCCGTACCAGATGACGGCGGGCTCGTGGGGGACGACGGCGAGGGCCACGTTCGAGAGAAACGCGTAGCCGAACAGCAGCACAGCCCCGGTGGCGTAACAAATCATGGACCGATGCTCGCACGGCCCTCTCAAGCAGACTTCAAGCACGGCCGGACCGGATTCCCAAATGTGAAACGGCCCCGGAGAGGCTGCTCCGGGGCCGGGCCGCGACCGCCAAGTGTGATCGCTTACTTCACGGTGATCTTGATCTTCATGCTGAGGGCCATGTGCGGTTGGCAGTAGCCCTTGTAGACGCCAACCGGCGCACCGGCAAACGACACGTCATACGTGTCGTTCGGCTTCATCACGAAGGGACCGGTGAGATCGGTCATCTGGTTCGGCATCCCCTTGTTCAGGGCGGCGGCGGCGCCGTTGGGAATCGAATCGGCCCAAAACACGATGTTGTGCGCCCCGCCCGAAACGTTGATGAACCGAACGGTGGTCCCGGCCGCGATCGTCAGTGTGCTGGGCTCGAATGCGGCCTTGGTGGTGCCGTTCCCTGTCATCTTCACTTCCACGACCGGTCCCGCCGGGGCGGCGGGCGCCGCCGCGGCCGGTGCCACGGCCGGGGTGGTGTCGGGCGGCGGCTTGCCCGCAGTCTGCGTCGTCTCCGCCTTCTTCTCACCACCGCAGGCGAGTGCGACGGCCGCGATCGTGCTCAGCAAGGTCAACCGCATTGTATTCCTCCAGTGGGTTTCGATGGCCTGTGAACGGGTGGGAATATATCCCGCGACTCCTCAAAGGGGAGACCGCTCCATCAATTGCGCTTTGCACGGTCCCGCACGAGACTGAACCCATGCCCCCCGGCCACGATGTCCCGGCACCGGAGCTCGCCCGGCGGCTTGACAGCGGCGAGCCGGTACAGGTCCTGGACGTGCGCGCCCCCGATGCCGTCGCCACGGGCCATATCGCCTTCGGCACAGGCCTCGAGTTCCGCGCCCTGCCCACCTCCGAGCTGTACGCGCTCCCTTCCCTCGACCGGCTCGGGCTCGACCGGGGGCGGCCGGTTACGGTCGTGTGCGGCCACGGCAACAGCAGCCGGAGCGCCGCGGGCCTTTTGCGCGAGCACGGCTTCGACGCCGCGTCGGTCGCGGGTGGCATGGCGGCGTGGGAAGCCGTGTATCTGCCACGCCGGATTTCGTCCACGCGCTCGATCGAGCACGTCATTCAGCTCGACCGCGTCGGCAAGGGTGCCCTGAGCTACGTGCTCGCGAGCGACGGCGACGCCATCGTCGTGGACCCCGGCCGGCATCTCGATCCCTACGACGCCGTGTTGGACGAGATCGGCGCCACCCCCGCGGCCGTCATCGACACCCACATGCACGCCGACTACCTGAGCGGCGCGCGCGCCGCGGCTCGACGCTGGCAGGTCCCCTACTTTCTGCATCCGGAGGACGCGCGATCCCCGTTCGACAACCGCGAGGGAAGGCTTACCTATCAACCGGTGGGCGCGGGCGACACGATCGCCTTCGGGCACGCGACCGTCACGGTCGAGCCCGTGCCGGGGCACACGCTGGGCAGCGTGGCGCTCATTGCGGACGGTGTGCTCGCTCTCACGGGGGACTTCCTGTTCGTACAGTCGGTGGGCCGGCCCGATCTCGGCGCCCAAAGCGCCGCGTGGGCGCGACTGCTGTGGCGCAGTCTCGAGAACGTGCGGCGTGCCTGGCCAGGCGAGCGGCTCGTGCTTCCCGCGCATTACGCGAGCGAGCTCGAGCGCCGTGCCGACCGGTCGGTAGCCGCGCGCCTCGACGTGATCCTGGCGACGAATCCCGCGGTGACGCTGCAGGACGAAGCCTCGTT
This sequence comes from Gemmatimonadota bacterium, assembly GCA_041484865.1. Taxonomy (GTDB): domain Bacteria; phylum Gemmatimonadota; class Gemmatimonadetes; order Gemmatimonadales; family GWC2-71-9; genus AG25. The sequence continues at coordinate 2,731 of JBGPIJ010000156.1, read as the reverse complement.
CCTCGGCTGGATCGCCGAGCACGAGACGCCGCCGCCAGAGAGCTACCGCACGATCAAGCTCGCCAACCTGGGCCTGCTCGAGATCCCGGATGGGGACGCCGAGCTGCTCGAGACCGGCCCCAATCAATGCGCGGTGCCGCAATGAGATAGCGCGCGTGTGCGCGATTTCGCCTCTCAGGCGTCTCTCTTGGCACCTCGTACAGGAGCAGACGCTATGCAGTCCCGTATGCAGTGGAGCGCGGCGTTGGCAGTGCTCGGCACCATCGTCACCGCCGCCGGGCTCGCCGCCCAAGGCTTGATCGAGCCGATCCGGCCGATTCCGGGCGGGCGGATCGAGAAGTTGCGCAGCGCGGCGCAGGTCACCGTCACCGGCCGTGTCGCCCGCGTCACGGTGGAGGAATGGTTTCGCAACAACGGGCCGACGATGGATGAGGGCACCTACCTCTACCCGCTCCCGGGCGAGGCCGTCTTCAACGACTTCTCGCTGTGGCAGGGTGACCACGAGCTGAAAGGCGAGATGATGGATGCGGCGCAGGCGCGCGCCATCTACGAGTCCATCGTACGCCGCAAACGCGATCCCGCGCTGATCGAGCTGGCAGGGCACGGCCTGCTGCGGGCGCGCGTGTTTCCCATCAACCCGGGGGAGACCCGGAAGATCACGCTGCGCTACACGCAGCTGCTTGATCGGACCGGCGACGCCTGGCGCTTCCGGTTCGCCTCGGACCGCGCGCCCGTCCCGCGCAGCTTCCACGTCGAGATCGACAGCGCAGCGGCGTTCGGCGACCCGTACTCGCCCACCCACCGGCTGACGACTTCCCGCCGGGGTGACCGCATCGACGTGACGCTCGCCGACTCGAGTGCGAGCGGCGATCTCGAGCTGCTGTTGCCTCTTGCTCGCCCGGTCGTGGGCGTGTCGGTCGTGACGCACCGCGTCCCGGGGGAGACAGACGGCTTCTTCATGGCGCTGCTCACGCCGGGGCGGGCCGCCGGAGCGACGGTGCTGCACCGCGACGTCGTGGCGGTGCTCGACATTTCGGGCTCGATGTCCGGAGAAAAGCTCGACCAGGCCAAGGCCGCGCTGCTCCAGCTCCTCGGCACGCTGCGCCCGCAGGATCGGTTTCGCCTCATCGCGTTCTCGAGCGCGGTGCGGTCCGAGTCGCCCGGGTGGACGGACGCGAGCGGGGAGAACGTCGCCCGCGCGGCGCAATGGGTGCGCGGGCTCAACGCCGAAGGCGGGACGAACATCGCGGGCGCGCTCGCGGAAGCGTTCGCGGCGTCGCCCGGCGAGGGCACCCTCGGCGTGGTTGTCTTCCTCACTGACGGACTGCCGACCGTGGGTGAGACCGATCCGGAGCACATCGCGGCACAGGCCGAGCGAACGCGGGGGGCGTTCCGCGTGTTTTCGTTCGGGCTGGGCTACGACGTCAACACCTTTCTGCTCGACCGGCTGACGGAGCGAGCGCGCGGCACGACCGCGTACGTCGCACCGGGCGCGGACATCGAGAGTGCCGTCGGCGCGCTCGCCGCCAAGATCGCGAGCCCCGTGATGACGGATCTCGCGCTGTCCGCCGACGGCGCCGAACTGTATGACCTGCAGCCGGCGCGCCTCCCCGATCTCTTCGCCGGCCAGGACCTCGTGGTCTTCGGGCGGTATCGGACGGCGGGAGGTGGGGCGTGGGGCGTCACCGTGGCCGGGCGGCGCGGCGGTCGGGTGGAGCGGTTTGCGACGAACGTCGTCGATGGTCGAGAGGACGGACATGCGTACGTCGCACAGCTCTGGGCGGCGCGCCAGGCCGGGGCGCTGACCCGTGAGGTCCGGCTCCACGGGCCGACGCCTGAGGTGATGAACGCGCTCAAAGAACTGGCGCTGCGCTACGGCATTCTCACCGAATACACGGCGTATCTCGTTCAGGAGCCCGGCGCCGTGGCTGTAGATCGGCCCGACCGCCGGCCCGTGGCGCCGGCGGAGCAATTCGGCGCGGCGTCAGTCGCCCAGGCGCGCCGCGAGGCGAAGTCCGCGAGCGCCATGTCGGCGAGCGACGCGGTGGAGCTCGATCGCGCGGTCCGCGGGCCCGGCATGGCCGAGACGAGGCGGGCGGGTGGACGGCTGTTCGTTTGGCGGGACAGCGCGTGGACCGACCTGGGGTACGAGAAGTCGCTGCCCGTGGTGTCGGTCGCCCCGTTCAGCGAGGCTTACTTCGCGCTCCTCGCCGCTCTGCCGGAGATCGTCCAGCCGGCCGCGCTCGAGCCGGCGGTGCTGGTCGCCGGACGACGGGTGAGCGTGAAGATTACGGCAGCTGGAAGGACGGACTGGCAGCCGGGCGAGCTGGGGCGGGTCGTGAGAGAGTTCCGGGAGTGAATCGAATGCGGAACGAGGAATGCGGAATGCGGAATTGCAGCACCAGCTCCCGGAAGACGGCGGAGGAATTCCGCAATCCGCATTCCGCATTCCGCGTTCTGGTTCTCCATGTCTGAGGACCTCGCCGAGATCTATCGCTCGTCGTTCCGCGCGCTCGTGCGGTTCCTGTACCGCAAGGTTTGGGACCTCGAGCGCGCGGAGGATCTCGCGCAGGAAGCGTTCGCCCGGGCGCTGGTGCACCGTCCCGCGCAGGCCCGCGGCTGGCTGTTTGTGGTCGCCGCCAACATGGCGCGGGACGAGGCGCGGCGGGCCGCTCGGGAGCGGCAGCATCTCACCCTGCTCGCGCGAGAGCCCGCGGACAGCGCACCCGCG
>JBGPIJ010000155.1:0-6951 GCA_041484865.1 Gemmatimonadota bacterium | reverse complement strand
GGTTCGCGCGCGCTGGCTCCGCCAAGCAGCCAATCGGTGAGCGCGGCGACGAGCGCGCGGTACGCTTCTGCGCTCGCCCCGCCGCGGAACACCCACCGGTACAGCCCCGCCGCCGCGACTTCGACCCGTCGCGCCGGCCCGCGCTCGAGCAGCACGACGGCCGGCCGCCCCCGCCCGCGGCGCGCGAGCCGAACCGTGAGCGCGGGCATCACGGTGCTGTCGCGCGCGAGCGGCGCGAGCGCTGTCGCGGGCGGGAGTGAGTCCCAGGCAATGCCGCCGAGCGCGGCCGCAAGCGGCGATACCGGCGGCAATTCGAAGTACCAGTCGCCGTCCTGGCCCCCGCGCGTGGACCACCGCAGCACGGCGCCCGACGCCGGAAACCGTCCGAAGCCGGCTGGGTCGCCGCCCTCGACCACGAGGCGGGCCCGGGTCACGGCGGCGCGGATGTCGGCCGGAGGGACCGGAGCGAGAGTGGTCGCGTCGAGCCAGGCTGCGCGCGCCGTCGGATCCGTTTGCACGAACATCCGGAGCGGAGCGCGCGCAACGTCGGCGAGGGTGCGCGCGAGAAACCGCAGGTCCCAATCGGGCGGCGACGCCAGTACGACGACCGCCGGCGCGGCAGTGACCTCCACCACGAACAGACGCGCATCATCGTGCGGCTCGGAATCGGCGACGCCGTCGAGCCGGACTTCGAGCGCGGACCAGCCGGGATGCGGGAAGCGGGAAGCGGGAAGCGAGAGGTCGGTGGACACGATGCCGCTGTCCGGTACCGGGACCTCCCGCGACGCGAGTCGCCGGCCTTCCGACGCGACCGCGAGCGTCGCCCTACCCTTCCCGCTTCCCCCTTCCCCCTTTCCGGCAACACCGTAGCTCACATTGAGCCGCAGGGTATCGTCCGGCCCGATCCGATGCGGTCCCTCGACGGCCGCGACGAACGCGTCACGAAACGGCGCGCGGGGGAGCACGACGACTCGTGGCCGCCGCAGCAGGTCGGGCGCGATGCTCCCGGCGTCGGTGATCTCTCCATCGGTGATCACCGCCACGGGCCCGCCACGCGCCGCCGCCACGTCGAGCGCGGGCTGGAGTCGGCTGGCGCCATCCGTCGGGGGAAGGGTGTCGAATGCGCTGACGCCGGCGCCGAACCGCCAGATCACTCCACCGCGCGCCACGGCCTTCGCGCTGTCCTGGGCGTCGCGCCAGTGCGCCCCCCGCGCGCCCATGCTGAGCGACCCGTCCAGCAGCACCAGCGGCGGCTGGCTCGCGGGGAGGCGATGGGTGGAGGTGGGATTCCAGACCAGGAGGAGCAGCCCGACGAACCCGGTGGCCCGCAGCAGCGCGAGCCCAACCGTCAGGCGGCCATGCATCGCAACGCCTCGACCAGCGTGAACCGGCCCTCGTACAGGGCCCGTCCCACGATCGCGCCCGCGAGCCCGGCCGCCCGCACGCTGCGCAGGTCCTCGAGCGACGCGACACCGCCCGACGCGATGACGTCGAGCCCGCGCGCGGCGAGCGCGCCGGCGCCGGCGATGTCGGGGCCGGTGAGCATCCCGTCGCGCGCCACGTCCGTGTAGATGACGGTGCGCGCGCCCTGCGCGCGCACGCGCTCGGCGAGCTCGAGGGCGCTCAGATCGAACACCTCCGTCCAGCCCCGCACCGCCACCTGTCCCTGCTTCGCGTCAATGCCGATGGCGAGCCGTTCGGGGCCATAGCGGGCGAGCAGCCGGTCGACCAGTGCCGGATCGGTCGCCGCCTTGGTGCCGATCACGACGCGCGTCGCGCCCCAGCCGAGCATCTCTTCGATGGCCTCCTCGGTACGGAGGCCGCCCCCGACCTGCACCGGTATCGCCGCCCCGGCGAGAAAACGGCGGGCCAGCTCGCGGTTGTCCCCGCGCGCGAACGCGCGGTCCAGATCGACGAAGTGGACCCAGCGGGCGCCGTCACGCGCGAATCCTTGGGCGACGGCGAGCGGATCCTCGGCGTAGGCCGTGGCCTGGTCCGCCGCCCCTTGGCGGAGGCGCACAACGCGCCCGCCCTGCACGTCGACGGCGGGATAGAGTTCCACAGTTGTGGGGAAGCTAATCGTTCGGCGCGGAACCGGTCTGAGCGGAGTGGGTCGCGATTGGGATGGCGGCCGCCGTCGCATCGAGCTCGGACTGGAGCCGCGCCCGGGCGGCGTCGTACGCGGAACGCAACGCGTTCGGCACGGAAGAGCCCGTCCCGACGTCCTTGCGCTGCGGGTTGGTGGGATGGCCGTTCACCAGGAACTCGTAATGCAGATGCGGACCGGTCGAGAGACCGGTCGAGCCCACGTAGCCGATCGTCTCGCCCTGCTCGACCCGCTTGCCGGGGCGAACGCCGCGGACGAACGCCGAGAGATGGCCGTAGCGGGTGCGGATGCCGTTCGCGTGACGCATCTCGATGAGATTGCCGTAGCCCTCATCCCAGCCGACTTCCGTGACGATGCCGTCCGCGGTCGCACGAACGGGGGTTCCGTACGGAGCGGCGAAGTCGATGCCTTCGTGGGTGCGCCAGCGGTGCAGGATCGGGTGAAAGCGGGTGCCGAAGCCGCTCGTCACCCGGCGGAACTGGAGCGGCGCGCGCAGGAACGCGCGCTTGAGCGATCGGCCATGGTCGTCGTAGTAGGCGCCCGGCTCGCTTGCGTCAGGGGTGAAGAAGAACGCGTAGCTCGGCGTGCGCCCCGCGTGCACTTCGGCGGCGAGCAGCCGCCCAAAGCGGCGCTCTCCCTCGGGAGATTCGAGACGCTCGAAGAGCACGGCGAACCGGTCGCCGGGGTGCACGTCGCGCGTGAAGTCCACTTCCCAGTCGTAGACGTCGGCCAGGGCCCACGCGAGAGACCGGCGCTCCGGGCTCGGGAGCAGACTCTCGGCCACCACGCGGTCGAGGGCGTCGTACAGGGAGGTATTGATCACGCCCTCGATGCGCAGCTGGGACACCGCCCAGGGAATCGTCTCCGCGCGTTCCGTCCATCCGTCGCTGGTGCGGTCCAGACGCAGCCGGCGTTCGCGGGACACGCGCACCGTCACCCGATGCGCGACGCTGTCCGTGGTCAGGCGCCGGAACTGGAACACGAGCCCCGGCCGCAGGCGCCGTGTGGGAAGCGACGTCGCGCGGAGGAACTGCGCATAGTCGCGCGAGACGATGCCGCCCTTGGCCAGCACGTCGGACAGCGTCTCGCGGCGGCCGAGCGTGCCGCTGAACTCCACGTACGCCTGCTCGACGACGATCGGCCGCGCCACCATCGGCCGGCGGCCGGACCAGGCCTCGCGGGTGGCCCACCCCAGCGCGCCCACCGCGAGCGCCCCCGCGACGACGTAGTGACTGGCGCGCCGAGCCATCAGTCCATCTGTCGCCGGATGAAGGTGGGAATTTCGAGCTCGTTCACGTCGGCCACGGGCGGCTGGGCAAGCGGCCGCTTGACGGGAGCGTCCGCGGGCTTGGGGGGGTAGCCCACCGGCGGCGCCGGCGTCGGCCGGGCGACGCGCTCGACGCGGAACGGCAGCACGCCCGGCGCTGCCGCGCGACTCGCCGCGTCCCGGGCGGCGGCGATCCTGTCGAATCCGGTGGCGATGACCGTGACGCGCAGCTCGCCGTGCATCGCCGGATCGTTCACCGTCCCGAAAATGATCTCCGCTTCCTCGCCGGCCGCGTCCTTGACGACGTCCGAGATCTGGGTCACTTCGCCCAGCGTGAGGTCCTCACCGCCGGTGATGTTGATGAGGACGCCCGTCGCTCCCGTGATCGACACGTTGTCGAGCAGCGGGCTGGAGATGGCCTGCTGCACGGCTTCCATCGCGCGATTCTCGCCGCGGCCGGTGCCGGTGCCCATGATCGCGGACCCGCCGTTCTGCATCACGGTCCGCACGTCCGCGAAATCGACGTTCACGATACCCGTCACCGAGATCAGCGAAGAGATGCCCTGGGTGGCGTGCAGCAGCACGTCGTCCGCCTTCTTGAGCGCGTCCTGGAAGGGAATGCCCTTCCCCACGACGGCCAGCAGGCGCTCGTTCGGCACCACAACCATGGTGTCGACGTGCTTCTTCATTTCGGCGATGCCCATTTCGGCCTGGCGCATCCGTTTCCGGCCTTCGAACAGGAACGGCTTGGTGACGATACCGATCGTGAGCGCGCCGAGATCGCGCGCCATCTGCGCGATGATCGGCGAGGCGCCGGTTCCGGTGCCGCCGCCCATGCCGCAGGTCACGAACACCAGGTCGGCGCCCTGGAGCCCGTGCAGCACCTCGTCCCGGTTTTCCTCGATGGCCTGGCGGCCGATTTCGGGGCGGGCGCCCGCGCCCAGTCCGCGCGTGAGCTTCTTGCCGATCTGGACCTTCACGTCGGCCTTGTTGTTGAGGAGCGCCTGGGCGTCGGTGTTGACGGAGATGAACTCCACGCCGGGCAGCCCATCGTCGACCATGCGGTTGAGGGCGTTCCCGCCGCCACCGCCCACGCCGACGACTTTCATGCGCGCGTTCTGCGATACCGTCTCTTCGAGCTCGAAGATCATGGTGTTCTCCGGTCCCCGATCAGAAGAAGTCCTGTAGCCAACGCTTGAGCGGTCCAAGCAATCGATCCACCCCACCGCTGCCCACGAGCAAGCCACCAGGCGCGCTCTCCCGCGCGATGCGGCGTGCCGCGTACACCACCAACCCCGCCGGCACAGCGTAGCGCGGCGCCTGAACGCTGTCGACGAGCCCCGCGATCCCGTGCTCCGGCGAGCCCGCCCGCACCGGCATCGCGAACGCTTCCCGCGCCAGCTCCACCATCCCCGGCAAATGCGCCGTGCCGCCGGTCAGCACGACTCCCGCGGGCAGGCGCCCGGCCCCGTATCCGGCCCGTTCGAATTCGCGCCCCACCATGTCGAAGATTTCATCCACCCGATGGTGGATGATGTTCGACAACAGCTCCCGGGATGTCTGGCGCTCGCCCTGCCCCGGCGTCGACGGCAGGGTGACCATCTCGGACGCGTCCACCAGCGGCGCATAGGCCACCCCGTGGCGCTCCTTCAACCGCTCCGCCTCCGCCTGCGTCACACCGAGCACCTGAACCAGGTCCGCGGTCACCTGCGCGCCCGCATACTTGATCGAGGCCAAGTGCCGAATCTTTCCATCGTGAAAGATCGACACGCCGGTGGAGCCGCCGCCCACGTCGACCAACGCGACCCCGAGCTCCTGTTCATCGTCCGTCAGGACGGCGTACGACGCGGCCAGGGGTTCGAGCACCAACTCCGCGACGCGGTACTTCGCGCGTTCGACGCTTTTTCGCAGGTTCTGGGCCGCGGTCGATTGCACGGTCACGAGGTACATCTCGACCTCGAGCCGGGTTCCGGTCATGCCGACCGGGTCGGAGATCCCCCGCTGCTGATCGACGACGTAATCCTGCGGAATGTCGTGCAGCAGCTCGTTGTCACGCCCCAGGGACACGGCGCGCGCGACCTCGTTCACGCGAGCGACGTCCATCGGGGTGATCTCGTCTCCACTCACCGCCACGACGCCCGACGACGCGCGGGCCGACACGTGCTCGCCCGCCACACCGCACGCCACCGCTGGAACCTTCACCCCGGCCATCCGTTCGGCGTCCCGCATCGCGGAAGCGACCGAGCGCGACGTCTCTTCGATGTCCCGGACCATACCGCGCCGCACGCCCGCGTTCTTGGCGAGGCCGACGCCCAGCACCTTGGCCACGGGCCAGCGCGGCAGGTCGCCGACGATGTCGGCGATCACGGCGCAGGTCTTGGTGCTCCCCAGGTCGAGACCGGCGACGAGGCGGCGCTCCCGGCTCACGCGCCCGTCCTCCGGTTTCGCCCGCGCTGCCGGACCACGACCTGCCCGGCGAACCGCGCGTCGAGCTCCGTGTAGGCGCGGCCCTTGAGCGCCAGGTCCCGTTCGACCAGGGCGACCGACCGCACCTCCCCCGAATGGGCATCGCGCCCGAACAAGATGCGGCGGGAGCCGAGGTCGAGCAGCACGCCGCCGCGCGCCTCGGCGCGCGCGCCCGTCACCGTCTCGTAGAGCCCGGGCTCGACCGATTGCACCAGCGAGAGCACGTTCAGCACGCCGGAATCCCGGCTCGCGATCGGCAGATCGAGCACCGCGCGCTCGGGGTCGAACGGCAGCACCCGCCCCTGTCCGTCCACGGGCACGAGTTTCCCGTGCTCGTCGGTCACGAACGCGGCCGGTTCCACCTCCCGCACCACGATCTCGAGCGTCCCAGGATAGCGCCGCACCACCGCCGCCCCGGCGACCCCGGGCACACCTTTGACCCGATCCGCGAGCAGGTTCAGGTCGGTGAACACGCTGGTCGCGGAATCGAGCCGCAGTGCGGCGAGCACCGGATCGGGCGCGAGGTAGCGGAGCCCGAGCAGCTGGATCTGGCGCACCCGAAACATCGGCAGCCGGGCGAGCAGCCGCGGCGCACCCACCACCGCCACCGCGATCGTCGCCAGGACCGCGACGACCCGGACGGCGCGCCGCCGATTCAGTCGCTTACGACGTCGAGCCATGCGCCCCCGCCTGCTCCGCCCCAGCGCCGAGCCGGCCCATCAATTCGCGCCCGACGAGCGTGATGTCGCCCGCCCCGAGCGTGAGCACGACGTCGCGCGGCCGCACCAGCCTCGCCACGTGTTCGGCGACCGCAGGCCGCGCCTGCACGGCGACCGTCGTCGCGCCGGCACGGGCGGCGGCGCGGGCAATCAGATCGGCCGTCACCCCGCGCATCGGCGCCTCTCGGGCCGCGTAGATCGGCGCGATCACGACGACGTCGGCCGCGGCGAGCGCGCGCCCCAATCCCTCTCCGTGCAGCGCCGTGCGCGAGTAGAGGTGCGGCTGGAACACCGCGACGAGCCGCCGCGCTGGAAACGACTGCCGGGCCGCCGCAAGGGTCGCCTGCACCTCCGTCGGGTGATGCGCGTAGTCGTCCACGATCGTGACGCCG
>JBGPIJ010000154.1:0-6964 GCA_041484865.1 Gemmatimonadota bacterium | reverse complement strand
GAAGGCCGCGAGCGACCGCTCCAGATCCTGGCGCGGATGGTCGGCACGTCGATGCTCGGCGATCTGATGACGACGCTGCGGCCCGAAGTGCAGGTCGAGCCGTTCATGCTCTCACAACACGATCTCGCGGCCGCCGCCGCGGACTCGATCCAGATGATTCGGGAGCGGACCGAACGGATGAGCCATGCCCTGCGCCGCCGGCCGCTCGGCGTGGTGGACGCCCGGGCCGACACGCCGGACGGAGCCGCCGTCCGCACCGTGCGCAACACCACCCGAGATCGCGTCGTCACGTTCCACTTTTTCGAGCCGCTCGAGCGGTTCCGCGTGGTGCTACGGAGTCCGCGGGTGCGTCCCGTCGTCTTCGTGCCCTTCCACCTCCCCAACGTGGCGACGGCCGACGTCGTCCGGCGGTTCGGGTACATCTTCCGGCGCACGCTGCTCGATCGAGGGTTGCTCCCTGATCTCGAGGGGCTGCTCGCCGGAGCGGACGTTCGCAGCCGGCTGCTCGAGCACATCCAGGCGAATCTGCTCTACTACTCGAGCGCCATCATCTCGGCCGGCGATCCCGCCGCCCGTCACATGGCGCTGTCGAGACTGCGCGTGCCGGGTGGGGTGCCGCTCACGGACGTGGTGGAGAATACGGTGATCGGCCGCGTGGGGAACGCGGTCGCCCTGCCGCTCAACTCAGATGCGCTGTTGCCGTCCGAATGGCGTGAGGCGCTGGGCGCTTACGCGGCCCAGCCGCTGCGCATCAACGAAGACTTCACGGTCACGATTCCGCATCCCGGAGTCTGGACCACCGCCCAGCCGCACGAGCCGCTGGAGCAACACAGCGAGGAGGAGGAGAGCGCCGCGGGGTAGTGCGGGCGCCCGGGGGGCGTCAGAGATTGGGGGTGGCGACCTTCCAGACGTGCGGTGCCGCGGCAATCTTGTCCCACTCGAGGTTCGCCTCCGCTAACGTCATCCGTCCCGTGCGAACGTCGTCACGCAGCTGCCTGAGGCGGCTGAATCGCGCCGCCTCGTCTCCGGTCATTCCCGTCTTCGGGCCCGTCATACTTCTCGTCCACCCGCTGAACGACTGGCCACGGCTCATCGATCCCCCTGCCGAGTCGACCTCGGAGTCAACATGTGAACGTGCGACGACAGACCTTCCGACCTTCCGATATGGCAGCCCGATGGACGCGGCCGCGGCGCGATGCTCTAGGGGCCGTCGTCGGGACCCGCGGCCATCGACGGCCGCCCGGCGCTCCCCAACGCCGCGAGCGACGAGAGGGGCACCCGGCCACCCGCCGGACGACGGGACCGCTCCCAGGACCGCAACACGACGCGCAGCACGCCGGTTTCGAGCTCGACGTCCCACAGGGCGATTCGCGGCTCGAGGAACTCGGTGAGCGCATGCGGCGTGAGGGTACCCGGCGTGGCGTCCAGGAAGTCCAGCACCCTGAGACGCATCTCGGCGTAGCTGCTGCCGCGCTCCGCCGCCACCAACCGGAGCTGGATGTGATCGTCCAGGACCCGACGCACTGCCCCCTGGGCGACGTCGAGCAGCCGGCGGACGAGGTCGACGAACTCGACGTTGCCGCGCTGGGAGGAGCGCCGTCGCTCGAGCTTCTGGGCCGTCGCGGGCTGGCACAGCGCGAGCAGCATGCGCCGGACCTGGATCCCAGGCGAGGCCAGAGCCGAGCCGTCGGGCTCCGCATGGATGCAGTTCAGCAGATCGTTGCGACCCAACCGAAGGAACGATGTCATCCGCTCGTACACGTCCGTGCGTCCCGGCATTGGCTGGCGCGAGCCGGCGATGACCTCGGCGATGTACTCGACCGGAACCTCGACCGCCTCGGCCAGCTCTTCGGACGAGCGCTTGATCTCTTTCAGGCGGCGGCGTACCAATTCTCCGACCGTAACGGGTACCTTTGACGGGGGCGACGACGTCATCAGGAGAGGCTCCTCGCGGCTCGGGGGATCTACCTATGAGCGGCATCGGCGGCCATGTGCACGGCGCTCACCATGTCGCGCATGAGAAGCAAGTTAACTAGGATGGGAAGGCTTATCGGTTCGGGGCGGGGAGATCGAGGTATCTCACTTGAGGAGAGCAGGTTGTGCGAGAGATGAAGCGGGCGGAGCTGGTGGCCTTGTTTGACGAAATCATCACCATTCTCGAAAGCGAGAATTCCGCGGTCGAGAAGATCAGCCGCATCGAAGCCGCAATGTTCGAGCCCGAGTCGGCCGACGCGGATGACGAGGGGGACCGGGACGAGGACGATGAGGATTGAACGAGGAGGCGATTAGCCCGCGCCCGGGCGATCCCTCACTCAGCCAGAACCTGATGGACGGATGCGACCGCGACCGATCCCTCGCCCACCGCGGACGCCGCCCGCTTGACGCTGCCGCCCCGGACGTCGCCCACCGCGAACACGCCGGGGAGGCTCGTCTCGAACAGGTGGGGAGCCCGAGGCAGCGGCCAGCCGGCCGCGGCCAGCTCGTCGGGCGAGAGATTCGGTCCCGTCTTGATGAAGCCATTCGCGTCGAGGGTGACGCACCCGGCGAGCCATTGGGTGTTGGGCACGGCGCCCGTCATCGCGAAGACGTGTCGGATGTCGTGCGTCTCGACGGCGCCGGATTGACTGTCCCGCCAGCGCACCCGCTCGAGATGACCGTTCCCCTCGAGGGCCATGATCTCAGTGAACACGTGCCGCGTGATCGTGGGGTGGTCCTCGATGCGACGAATCAGGTAGCGCGACATCGTCTCCGCCAGCCCCTTCGACCGGATGAGCATGTGCACCCGCTTCGCGGTCTGCGCCAGGAACACCGCCGCCTGACCGGCCGAATTCCCAGCCCCCACGACGATTACCTCCTCCTCGCTGCACACTTGCGCCTCGATGGCGGTGGCGGCGTAGTACACCCCCGCGCCCTCGAACCGCGCGAGGTTCTCGAGCGCGAGCCTGCGATACTGCGCCCCGGTCGCGATGATCACGGTGCGGGCTGGCACGCGCGGGCCGCCGTCCATTTCCACGGCGTACGGTTTCCGGTCGCACGCGATCCGCTTCGCCGCGTTCGCGATCATCAATTGGGCCCCGAACTTCTGCGCCTGGGTATAGGCCCGCGCCGCCAGCTCCTGACCCGCAATCCCCGCGGGAAAGCCGAGGTAGTTCTCGATCCGCGAGCTCGAGCCCGCCTGTCCCCCGGGGGCGACCGACTCGAGCACGAGGACGTCCAGGCCCTCCGAGGCGCCGTACACCGCCGCCGCGAGCCCCGAAGGCCCGGCGCCGACGACGACTAGATCGCGCAGCTGGGTCTGATCGATCGCCTCGTTGAATCCGAGGCACTCGGCGATCTCCTGGTTGGTCGGATTCCGCAGCACCAGTTTGCCGCGACAGATCAGCACTGGCACGTCTTCGGGTCCGACGTGGAACCGATCGAGCAGATCCTGGACGCCGGAATCGCGGTCCAGATCGAGCGACGCGTAGGGATGCCCGTTCCGCGTCAGGAATTCCTTGACCCGCAGCGTCCCCGCGCAATGGGTCGAGCCGACCAGCAAGACATCCCCGAAGCCGTGCGCGATCATCTCCGCCCGGCGGAGCAGGAATGCCCGCATCAGAATCTCGCTTAGCTCGCCGTCGGTCTGGACGAGCGCCAGCAGCTGCTCCCGATCGACCTCGATGACCTCGCCCGGCGCGCTTGCCTGAATCCGCACGAACCCGCGGCGACCGGAAAGCAGGTTCAACTCGCCGGTGAACATCCCCGGCCCGTACACGACCACGAGATCCTCGGTCGTCGCCGACGGCCGGACGATCTCGACCTGACCCTCGGTGACGACGTAGAAGCGCGCGGTGCGCTCGCCCGCCTCGACGAGTACGTCACCCGGCTCGACGCGGCGCCTGCGCCCGTGCGCGGCGATGCGCGCGATCTGCGCGGGCGTGAGTGTCGGGAAGAGTTGCTCGGCACGCGACGTCAGCATCAGCGCCGCCGGGGTGCGCTCGGTCATGGTGGGGTCCTCGGTCGAAGTCGGCGGCGGGTCCATCTTGAAGGCACCGGGAGCCGCCTGTAGCCTTCCCACACAAACATTGCCGGGGGACTCCCGTGCACAGCAAGACCCCTCGTGGTGAACAGGAGATCGTGGCCCTCGCCGTGCCCGTCGGCGAGGGCGATCACGCGCAGGGCCCCACGACGGCCCCGGCGACGCTGGTCGAGTACGGGGATTTCGAGTGCCCCAACTGCCGCAAGGCATACCCGATCGTGAAAGAAATGCTGCGCCGCTTCGGACCGCGGCTGCGGCTCGTGTATCGTCACTTCCCGCTGACCCAGCTGCACGAGCACGCCCAGCACGCCGCCGAGGTGGCGGAGGCCGCGGCGGCGCAAGGCAAATTCTGGGAGATGCACGACCGGTTGTTCGAGCGGCAGTTCGCGCTCGAGGACGATCACCTGATCTCGTACGCCGCGGAGCTTGGCCTCGACGCTGCGCGCGTGGAGCGGGAGCTCGCGGCGCACACGCACGAGGCGCGCGTGCGCGACGACTTCATGGGCGGGGTGAAGAGCGGCGCGAACGCGACGCCCACCTTCTTCGTGAACGGCGTGCGGTACGATGGACGCTGGGACGCGGAGCCGCTCGCGGCGGCGCTCGAGCGCGCGATGAGCGTGTAGGCGAGAGATGCACGAGCTCCAGGTCGTCCTCACGCTGCTGGTGGCCGTCGTGTTCGTCGGCCTCGCCGCGCACCGGCTCGAGCTCCCGACGCCGGCGCTGCTCGTCGTCGGCGGTCTCGTCATCGCCCTCGTGCCCGGCCTGCCGCGCCTCAGGTTCGACCCGCATCTCATCTTCGTCATCTTCATCCCGCCGCTCCTGTACCGCGCGTCCCTGCTGGCGTCGTGGCGCGACCTCCGCGCCAACCTCCGGCCGATCCTGCTCCTGAGCGTCGGTCTCGTGGTCTTCACCACGATCGTGGTGGGACTCATCGCGCACGCCATCGTGCCCGCGTTGCCGTTGGGTGCGGCGTTCGCGCTCGGCGCCCTGGTGTCGCCACCCGACGCGCCCGCGGCAACCGCCTTCATGCGCCAGCTCGTGGTGCCGCGCCGCATCGCGACGAATCTCGAGGGGGAGAGTCTCGTCAACGACGCCACGGCGATCATCGCCTACCGGGTGGCCGTGGCGGCGGTCGTGACGGGTGCGTTCTCACTGCGTACGGCGGCGCTCGGGTTCCTGTGGGTCGGCTCGATGGGCGTCGTGACCGGGCTCGCGGTCGGGTGGCTGATTGGATGGCTGCGCGTCCGCATCCATGCGCCGGAAATCGAGGCGACCATCTCGCTCCTCACCCCCTTCGCGGCGTTCTTTCCTACCGAGGCGCTGGGCGGGTCGGGGGTCCTGGCCGTCGTCACGACCGGCCTGTACCTCGCGCGCTTGGGTCCGCGCTATGTGGCGGCGGATACGCGGATCCAGACCGAGGGGATGTGGGGCGTGGTCGGGTTCGTGCTCGAAGGGCTCACGTTCATTTTCGTGGGGCTCGAGCTGCGCGCGGTGCTCGAGACGCTCGGCGCGTACTCGAAGGTGGATCTCGCCATCGCGGGAGTGGCGGTGAGCCTCGCCACGGTCGGCGCGCGCGTGGTGTGGGTGTTTGTCTCGGCCAACCTCCCCCGCTGGGTGCGCTTCGGGGCGCGGCGCGACGTGTTCGTCTCCTGGCGCCACATCGCGTTCGTCGCGTGGGCGGGGCTCCGGGGCGCCGATTCGCTCGTGCTCGCCCTGGCGCTCCCACTCGTCACCGCGGCGGGCGCGCCGTTTCCGGGCCGAGCCTTGATCATTTTTTTGACTTACGTCGTCATCCTGGTGACGCTCGTCGCGCAGGGATTTTCGCTCCGGCCGATCGTCGACTGGCTGGGGATCTGCGACACCGGCGAGACGCGGCGGCTCGAGGAGGCGCACGCGCGGGAGCGGGCGTCGGACGCCGCCCTGCGACGGCTCGACGAATTGACCGCGGACCTGGACGCCGAGACGGTCGCGGAGCTACGCAGCCGGTACAGCCATCGCCAACAGCGCTACGGCGCGCGCGTGCGAGCCGAGCGCGACGGGGCGGAAGAGCGCCTGGCCCGCGGCCGGCGCGGCGTGCTGCGCGAACTGCTCGAGGCGGAGCGGAAGGCGGTGGTGGGGCTGCGCGATCAGGGGATGATCGGGGACCACGTGCTGCGCACGGTGCAGCGGGACCTCGATCTCGAGGCGCTGTTGTTGGGATCGCGCTAGCGCCCTACGGGATGCAGATCGAGAAGGCGGCGTGCTGCTTCATGTCCGGTCGGCGGTTTGAGATCGCCGCGGGCCGACGCGCCGAGCACTACGCCGGCCGCCGCGAGGACGACCGTGCCGATGACTAGGAAGAGGAGCTTGCGCACGACCGATTCTCCTTCCGAAACACTCAGGGGCTCACGCTCCCGAAGAAAATCTCCAGGTTGTCGTTCAGCGTTCCCGTCGCCGGGGCCACCCCGGTCCACGTTATCACCGCCCGGTCGGTCAGGGACGCGATCCCGTTGTAGTCTCCGATAAACGGCCGGATCCCAGTCCCGCTCGGCACGCCGTAGAGTCCCGGATCGAAACCGCTCCGGCTCACGCGCGTCGAGCTCCAGGTCGTACCGCCGTCCGTGCTCCAGGCGTAGGTCACATCGGCGAGTGCGTTGCCGCTGTAGCTCCGGTCGTCGAACATGACGTCGACCCGGCCCCCGGGGGCGACGCTAAGCTCGGCGCCGAAGCGGTCCCCCGTCCCGGGAGCCACGACTCGCGGCCGCGACCACTGGGCCGGATCGGCCGCGCCCGCCGCCGGTGCGGAGGTGAAGAAGACCTTCGCGACTCCGTCCACGTCGATGTCCGAGTACACGACGTCCAGCCGGTTGCGCGTCGCATCGAACGCCGGCGCGGGGTAAGAGCCCGGCCCGCGGAATGGAGTCCCCGGAATGTTGAAACAGGACGGCGGGAACAGGCAGACGGGGT
>JBGPIJ010000153.1:0-6985 GCA_041484865.1 Gemmatimonadota bacterium | reverse complement strand
CTCTTGAACAACGCGTGATTGAAGGTGTGGAGCGCTGCTCCGGCGAAGCCGAGCACCGCAATGAGCGGGTGCCCATACGTGAGGCCGAGCGCGCCCGCACCGATGCCGAGCAGGATGATCCCGATGTTCTCGACGCTGTGGAAGGCAAGCAGCCGCTTGATGTCGTGCTGGGCGAGCGCCCACACGACCCCAAGCACCCCGGTGCATGCCCCGAGAGCGAGCACGATCCATCCCCACCAGGGCGGCGGCGCTCCGAACAACACGAGCGAGCGCATCAGCCCGTAGATCCCCATCTTGATGACGACGCCCGACATCAGCGCCGACACATGCGCCGGCGCCGCGGCATGGGCTTCCGGGAGCCAGATATGGAGCGGGACAGCTCCCGCCTTCAAACCGAACGCAACGAGGGCGAGTGCCAAGATCATCCCGCCTCGGCCGGGCGAGAACGGTGCGTGCGCGGCGAGGGCGGCAAAGGTGAGATCGCTCGTGCCGCCGGCCCAGGTGGCGAAGAGAGCGAACAGCAGCAACGTCCCGCCGTGCGTAGCCACAAGGTAGATCAAACCGGCCCGTCGCACTTCGGGGCGCTCGTGCTCGAAGACAACGAGGAGATAGGCCGCCACCGCCATCACTTCCCAGGCGATGAGGAACGGCACCACGGCGCGCGCGATCACCGCGAGAGCGAGCGCCGTGACGAGCAGCGCGAGCAGCAGGTGGGCTGGGCCGACGGCGCGGTGGCCGCGGTCGTGCTCGAGGTACGCCAGCCCGTAGAACGCGCACGCGGCGCCGACGATCAAGATCGCGAGCAGGAACACGGCAGAGAGCGTATCCAGGCCGAAGACCCAGGCGCCGAACGGAGCCCCGGCCGTCAACCGCAGCTCGGGAACCGCGGCGCCGGCTAAGACGGCAACCGCGGGCACCGCACCGGCAACGGCACCCGCGCCGAACAAGAGACGGAATAACATCTCTCCCAAGGCCGGATGTCGCGACAGTCCTGCCGCGGCCACGCCGGCCATGACGATCAAGACCAGGCTCACCGCCAGGAGCGTCACCGAGGCGCTCCTGGGAGGAAGAGAAGCGCCAGGACCACGAGCACCGTCGCACCGATATAGAGGAGAGACCCTGTCACCCGGGCCTGGTGGAATCCGCGCAGCCGCCGGCCGGCTCGACCGATCGCCGCGAATAGCGGGAGATAGAGGTCCACGAGCGCTCGGTCTTGCGTCTCCGTGCGAAGCAGCGGCCGCAGGAGCCTCGTCATCGGCTCGGAGAACGACGTCCCTGTGTACTGCATCGCGACCGTAGGGACGGGGTAGCCGCATCCCCAGGTAGCGCTCTGCCGCTCAGGCGAACGCCACGCCGCTCGACGCAATCCGAACAGCAGGACAAGCGTTGCGGCGATGAGCGGGGCCATCATCGCGAGCGGCCGGAGCACGTCCTCGGCCGCCGTTGCATCCGCCGCTGGCGCGATGATGGTTACGGCTCCGGCGAGGAGGGCAGCGGTTCGGCTCGGTGCCGCGCCGATGATGACGCAGGCCGCTGCGAACAGCAGGAGCGGAAGGATCATCGACCAACCGGGACGCGGTGCCGCCTCCGCCGCGGCGGTTCGCGGGGAGCCCGAGAGCCCGACGCCCACCAGGCGTACGAAGCAGAGGACGGCGAGGCCGCCCACGAGGGCGATGGCGACGATGCTCCCGAGCAAGACGACCCGGGCGACGCCCTGCAACGTGAGGGTCCCAAGCAAAAGACCTCGCACGAGCAGCCACTCGCCCGTGAAGACGTTCAGCCCGGGAAGCGCGGCCATCGCGGCCGCTCCGAGGCAGAGAGCGGCGGCCACGAGTGGCCAGCGGCGCATGAACCCGCCGAGCGCGTCGAGGCTCCGGCTGTGCGCGCCCTGGGCAATCGCGCCGAATCCCAGGAAGAGCAGCGCCTTCGCGAGTGCATGGTTCCAGAGGTGGAGCAGTGCCGCGGTCCAGGCGAGACCGGCGAGCACGGGCTGACCCAGAGCGGTCGCGAGGAGGCCCAAGCCCATCGCGAGTGTCACTAGCCCAGCATTCTCTACGGTCGAGTAAGCCAGCACGCGCTTCACATCGCGCTGCGCGATGGCGAAGGCCACGCCGCCAGTCGAGCCGATCACGCCCAGCATGATCAAGAGGTATCCCCACCACAGCGCGGGCGGGCCGAAGAGCGGAATGAACCGCGCGAGGCCGTAGAACCCCATCGTGATCATGACCGCCGACATGAGCGCGGAGACGTGGGACGGTGCGGCGGGATGGGCATCTGGCAGCCATACGTGCAACGGCACGATCCCGGCTTTGGCGCCAAAGCCGATCAAGGCGAGGCCGAAAAGCAGCCCGGGGGGGACGACCGCGCTCGTCTCGAGGAAGAGCGCGAGCAACACGAGCGCCGCGGTCGCGACGTGCCCGGCCACGAGGTACTGCAGGCCCGCGGAGCGGACGGCGGGAGCGTCGTGGTCCGTCACCACGAGGGCCCACGAGCTCAGCGTCATCAGCTCCCACGCGACGACGAGCAGCACGACGTCGTTCGCGGCGACGACGAGCGCCATGCTCGCGAGCAGCACGTTGTAGGTGGCGAACGACGCGCCGATCGGTCGTCCGTGTGCGTGCCGGCGCAGGTACGCGACGCCGTACACCGCGCACAGCCCCCCGACGGCGGCGAGCGGCAAGAGGAAGACCGCCGCGAGCGAGTCGAGCCGGAGCGCGAGCATCCCGGCCGGCACGCTCCACGGGGCGCGCCAGTACTCAGGTGTCCGATCGATGAGCGCCTGAGCGCCGCCGAACGCCAGAGCGGCCGCACCGGCGATCGCGCCACCAACGCCGAAGAGCGCACCCGCGCCGCGGCGCCACAGCAGCACCCCGCCACACGCACCGGCCGCCCAACAGAGCCAAGCGATCGCGAGCGCGCTCATCGTGTCACGACGTGCCGTCCGGGGTTCGAGACCCGCCCGCGCGACCCTCGACCGCCTGCACCCGGGCGATGATGCCCGGAGCAGGCGCTCGGCGCATCAAGAGACGCCGCAGTTCCTCGTCGTGCAATACGAATCCCAGTCGGCCGAGTATGCGGAGGTGGCCCGGCACGTTGACGCTGATCAACGTGAACAGCGCGTGGACCGGCAGCTCATCCAGAGCGTCGAAATCCACCGGGTGGCGCAACAGGCAGAGGGTGACGAACGGGGCCGCGACATGGAGCAGGATCGGGTTCCGCACGTGCGGGATCGCGATCCCGTCGCCGATTCCGGTCGAGCCCATCGCCTCCCGTGCCTCGAGCGTGGTCGCCAGGAACTCACGGTCGATCTCGGGCGGCAGCGGGAGGCGCTGCACGATTTCCCGCAGCACGCTGGCCTTGTCGTCGCCGGCCACGTCATGATGGATGCCACCTGCCAACAAGAGCTCGGACAACGGCGGGACCCGCTCGGGCTGGCGCTGCGCCTGTTCGAGCAACGTGCGCGACACCGCTATCCCGTTCTCCGTGGCCCACTCCCACAGCTCGATCGCGTTGAGATGCAGCCGTTCGTTCACCCGATGCACGGGGAGGCCGCGGCGCTGAATCCAGCGCCGCACCCTCGCCTCGTCCACGCCCAGGTAGGACGCGGCCTCGCGGATCGTCAGCTGCATGCGGCTAGGCCAACGCGACGGGGACGCTGAGCGTGGTGACGATCTTGGGGATGAGCATCGCGGAGCAAGATAGCGCTCCGCCAAGAAGATTTCATGGATCCGGAGCGGCGGCGACTCGAGCGCGGGGGATCCGGCGAATGTTCCCGGCGCACGCGCCGGAGGCCGAGCACCCATGATCACGGCTTTCCTGATTACGATTCCGGTACCTCCCGACCGAGAGCGGCCATGGGCGATCGCGACCAATACTATCATCGACACGACCTGCCGCGCTTCGGCAAGATCGAGCGGGGCGCCCCCGAACTCGCGAAGAAGTTCTTCGACTGGTATGGGGCGGTGTTCGCGGAGGGGGCCCTCAGCGCGCGCGAGAAATCGCTCGTCGCCCTCGCGGTCGCCCACGCGATCCAGTGCCCCTACTGCATCGATGCCTACGCCAAGGACGCACTCGAAAAGGGCTCGAACGTCGATCAGATGACCGAGGCGATCCACGTCGCGGCCGCCATCCGGGGCGGCGCTTCGCTCATCCATGGGGTACAGATGCTGAACCACGTGGACGAGCTCGGGATGTAGAGGATGGGCCGGATTCTCCCCACGCTCTCGAAGCAAGGGTCGCCGCTCGCCAGCGGCGCCGCGCAGCGCACCCGGCTCGCAGCGATTCCGCTCGCCCAAAGCTTCGCCGACGCACTCGCCTGGGCCGGAGCCTTTCCGCTCAGGCCGCGCCAGATCGAAGTCCTGCAGATCAATACCGGCAAGCGGTGCAATCAGACCTGCCGGCATTGTCACGTCGACGCGGGGCCGGACCGCCCGGAGGTGATGCCGCCGCACGTGATCGAGGCGTGTCTCTCGTTTCTCGAGCGCGCGGGCATCGCCACGCTCGATATCACGGGAGGGGCGCCCGAGCTACACCCGGCGTTCGCGACGATCGTGACTCGAGCGGCGGCACTGGGTGCGCACGTCATGCACCGCTGCAATCTCACGGCGATGCTCCTGCCGCGATATGCGTACATCCCCGAGCTGCTTGCGGCGCACCGCGTCGAGATCATCGCTTCCCTCCCGTACTTCCAGGCTCGAGAGACGGACGCGCAGCGCGGCGAGGGAGTTTTCCAGGAATCGCTCGTGGGGTTGCGACGCTTGAACGCGCTGGGCTACGGCATGGGCGGTGGGCTGCTGCTGAATCTCGTCTCCAACCCCGTGGGCACCTATCTCCCCGGAGACCAGGGCGCCCTCGAAGGCGATTGGAAACGCGAGCTGAAGCGGCGCTATGACATCGAATTCGACCGCCTGTACACGATCACGAACATGCCGATCAGCCGGTTTCTCGCCTTTCTCGAGGAAAAAGGCCGGACCGACGACTACATGCGGCTACTCATGGACGCCTTCAACCCGGCGGCTACAGCCGGCCTCATGTGCCGCACCACGCTGTCCGTGGGGTGGGATGGCACGCTGTACGATTGCGACTTCAATCAGATGCTCGAGCTGCCGATTGCCGCGGTGCCGCGTACGATCTTCGACGCCGACCGGGCGGCGCTCGAAGCCCGGGAGATTGCCATCGGACCGCACTGTTTCGGCTGCACCGCGGGCTCCGGCAGCTCGTGCGGCGGAGCGCTTACCTCCGCGGTCGGTGAAAGGTGAGCCCGAGTCCCAGGGAGAGAACGTCCTGCTTCCATCCCGTCGTGAAGGGCAAACCGCCACCTGAGTAGTTGAGATTGCCCACCGCGCCATAGGCGTACGCCGCGCGCGGCGTGAGCGAGACCGTCCGGCTTACTGGAATGTCGTAGCCGATACCGGCCGTGACCCCCCACCCTGTGCCAGTGACTGCGGGGCTCGTGTCCACCCGATAATCGGAGAGCCCGGCGCCCCCCTCCAGGAAGAGTCCGCTGCGGGTTTGCGGATAGTAGGACACCGAAGCGGTCAGGTTCCCGAGGGTCTCCGTGTTTCCCCCGGACGAATGCGACCAACCGTCCACCGCGGCCCCGAGGAGTACGTGTGGGTTCAGCGTTCCCCCGATCCGCAGAAAGCCGCTCGTGCCGTCGATCCGCGAGCCGGCCACACAATTGTCGCAGGAGACGTTCGCGGAGCCATACCCGAAGCCGAAGCCGAACCAGAAGCCTTGCCGCGTCCCGGACCGCTGGGCCGAGGCGGGAATGACGCATCCGAGCAATAGCAGGCCGGCAGCGATTGAGAAACGAGCTGTGGTGCCCATGGAATCTCCTTTTCGTGCGAGGGGGGGACGCTCAGTTCTACCCCGGTGGACGCAGGAAGCTTAGCCTTCTGGCGCTGTCCGCAGGGTGTGACGCCTCGCATGCGTTCCACGCACCGATCTGTGAGCAAGACCTGGCCCATGCTCTGATCGCCGGCGCGCTGTACCGCAGGCCGTGCATAAAATGTAAAACCGGTTTGACGGCGTTTCAAACTGACCGTACGTTCCAGCCCCATGAAACTCATCACAACGATCGTGCGTCCCGAACGGCTGCCGGACGTCAAGGAGGCGCTGTTCCAGGCGGGGGTCACCGCCATCACGCTGAGCCGTGTCAGCGGTCACGGAGGCGAACAGGAAGTCGTCGAGCAGTACCGCGGTAGCACCGTCGTCATGGAGTTCCATGAAAAGGTGAAGATCGAGATGGCGGTGTCTGAGCCGTTCGTCGAGCCGACCATCAAGGCGATCCTCTCGTCCGCCCGCACCGGCGAAGTGGGCGACGGGAAGATCTTCGTCCAACCGCTCGAGCGGGTGATTCGCATTCGCACCGGGGAGGAGGGCAATTCGGCCTTGACCGCCGTGAACGCGGAAGAAGTGCAGCAGCAGGCGATCGAGGCCGCGCGACTCGCGGGCCGAGCGGAGGAGCGATGACCCTTCCCATGTTGCTGGACACGCCGGTCATCTCGAGCGGCGACACCGCCTGGGTACTCACCTCGACCGCTCTCGTGATGGTGATGACGGTCGGGCTCGCATTCTTCTACGGCGGGCTCGTCCGCCCCAAGAACTCCCTCAACACGATGATGATGAGCGTGGTCGCGCTCGGCCTCGTCGGCGTGCAATGGGTCCTGTTTGGTTACTCGATCGCGTTCGCCCACGGCACACCGATCTGGGGCGGTTTGTCCTGGCTCTGGTTCCGGGGCGTGGGGTTCGATCCCGATCCGGCCTACGCCGCGACGATCCCCCTCCAGGCGCATGCGATGTTCCAGGCGATGTTTGCGGTCATCACGCCGGCGCTGATCTCGGGAGCGATCGTCGAGCGGATGCGGTTCGGGCCGTATCTCGCCTTTCTGACACTCTGGGGCGTTTTCGTGTATGCGCCCGTGGCGCACTGGGTCTGGGGAGGCGGCTGGCTCGCGAAGCTTGGGGCGCTCGACTTCGCCGG
>JBGPIJ010000152.1:0-7111 GCA_041484865.1 Gemmatimonadota bacterium | reverse complement strand
GGCACGCCGCTCGCCGCCGCATGGCCCCGATCCGGCGCCACGCTTACCCTCGTGGGCACGAGCCTCTTTGTGCTGCTGCTGGCGGAGAACTGCCGCGTGCCGGTGGATGACCCGGCCACCCACCTCGAGTTGACGATGATCCACGAGGTGATCGTGCTCGACCACAGCGGACCAGACCTCGCGCTGATCCTGTACGGCAGCGCGCTCAAGCTTGCGGTGTTCGGCGTCCTGGTCGTGAGCGTCCTCGTCCCGCGCGCCGGGCTCTCGGAGCCGGCGGCGCTCGCCGTGCTGTTCGCGGGCCTCCTAGTCGTGGCAGTCCTGGTCGGCGTGGTGGAGTCGATCATGGCCCGCGTGCGCTAGAGCCGAGTGCCGCAGCTCGTGGTTGGGGCGGGCGCGCTCGCCCTGTTCGGCATCATCCTTCAGCTTCGTTGATCATGCGCGACGCGGCCCAGCTTGTCCTCTTGCTGGTCGTCCTCTCGGACCTCGCTGTCCTCGGGACCACCCGGCTCTCGAGCTGCATCCGCTGGGTCGCGGCGCAGGGGCTGCTGCTCGGCCTGCTCCCGCTGCTGCTCGCGCCCGAGCTGTCGGTACACCCGGTCAGTCTGAGCGTGGGGACGATCGCGGTGAAGGCGATCATTCTGCCCTGGTTCCTCGGGCGTGCAATCCGGGAGGCGGCGGTGCGCCGGGAGATCGAGCCCTTGGTCGGGTTCATCGCCTCGCAGCTGCTCGGCGCGCTCGCGGTGGCGCTCGCGTTCGCCATCGCCTCGCGACTCCCCCTGCCCGCGATGCAGCAGCCGCTGCTCGTGCCGGTGTCGCTTGCGACCCTGATGGCCGGCTTCATCGTGCTCACCACACGGCGCAAAGCGCTGATGCAGGTGGTCGGCTACCTGATCCTCGAGAACGGGATCTACCTGTTCGGGCTGACGCAGACTGAAAGCGTGCCGTTTCTGATCGAGCTCGGCGTGCTGCTCGACGTGTTCGCCGGCGTGTTCATCATGGGGATCGTCGTATTCCACATCAATCGTGAGTTCGACTCGCTCGATTCGACCCGACTGACGGAGCTCACGGACTGATGCGCCTGCTCGTGATCAGCGCGCTCCCCCTCTGCGTAGCGCTCGTGGTGCTCGGTGTGCCCGCGTTCCGCGGGCGCCGCGTCCCGGTCGTCCTCTTGGCCGTGGTGGCGCTCGCGCATCTGGCGCTCGTCACGTCGCTCTGGATCGCTCCCGAATCCGCCACGCTGGGCGGCTGGTTCGCCGTGGATCCGCTCGGGCTCACCGTCCTCACGCTGACGAGCGTTCTCTTTCTCATCACCGTGGTCTACACGGTGGGATATGTGCGGCGCGAGAGGCCGAGCAGCGGCCGAGTGTTCGCCGGTTGCTTGATGGCATTTCTCACCGCCGCGTCGGTCGTCTCGCTTGCCCACCATCTGGCGATGGTCTGGGTTGGGATGGAAGCGACGACCCTGTCCGTGGCACCGCTCGTGTTCCTGCGCCGCGACCGTCGCTCGCTCGAAGCGACCTGGAAGTACCTCGTCATCTCGTCGGTCGGGATCGCGCTCGCGCTCCTCGGCACGTTTTTCCTGGCGAGCGCGCAGGTGGGCGTCCCCGGTCGCCCCCTCGTACTCCCCGATTTGGTCGAGCACGCGCGCGACCTGCACCCCGCGTGGCTGCGCGCCGCCTTCTTGTTTCTCCTGGTCGGTTTCGGCACGAAGATGGGGCTGGCCCCGATGCACACCTGGAAGCCCGACACCTACGGAGAAGCACCCAGTCTCGTAAGCGGTCTCATGGCCGGCGCGCTCACGAGCTGCGCCTTTCTCGGCGTCGCGCGCGTGACGCAGGTGGTGATGGCCGCTGGGCTCGAGTCGTTCGCGCAGCCGGTGCTCATCGGGTTCGGGCTGCTCTCGCTCGCCGTCGCCGCCGTGTTCATCATCGGCCAGCGCGACGTGAAGCGCCTGCTCGCCTATTCGAGCGTAGAGCACATGGGACTGCTCGTGCTCGGCCTCGGACTCGGCGGCGTGGGGGCGTACGGCAGCATGCTCCACCTGGTGAACAACGGTCTCTCAAAGGGTTGGATGTTTCTCGTCACGGGAAACATCGTGCTCGCCACCGGGAGCTCGGCCGCAGCGGGCAATCGAGGACTGATTCGCACGCTGCCCGTGTCGGCGGCTTTGCTCGTGCTGGGGCTGTTCGCTGTCACGGGCTCGCCGCCCTTCGGGCTGTTCATGAGCGAGTTCACGATTTTGCGGGCGGCGATCAACGCGGGGCACCCCTGGATCGCCGCGGTCATGCTGCTCTTCTTGGGCGTCATTTTCGTCGGCATGGCGGCGCTCGTGCTCGGGATGGCGCTGGGCGAGCCCGAGCCGGGCAGCGTCCCGGTGCGCGAGAGCGCGTGGCTTGTGGCGGGTCCCGTGGCGCTCGCCGCCGTCGTCTTGATGCTGGGCATATACATCCCGGGCCCGCTGCATCAGGTCCTGGCCCGCGCGGCCGCGGCACTCGGGGGAACGGCTCCATGAGCCCGTTTCGCGGGCTCGGCCTCCGCAACCGGCGCAGCATCCCGTTGGCTTCGGTCCCCGTGGAGTCGGTGGAGCGGTTTCGCGAATCCGTCATCGAGGTCGTAGCGGGCGGCTGGCGCATCGCGTCTCTCTTTGGGATGCCGGAGGGGAGCGAGGAGACGCGCCTCGTCGCGATTCTCGCCGACGATGCGGCCGGAGAGCTCGATGCGATGAGCGCCACGGTGGGGGATCGGTACCCGTCGCTCTCGGTGGCATGTCCCCAGGCGCGGGTGTTCGAGCGGGAGATCGCCGAGCAGTGTGGGGTGGTGCCGGAGGGTCATCCCTGGCTCAAGCCGCTGCGGCGGCATCCTCCCGATCACCTCCCGGCCGGCCGGGGCGCGGACGCGGCGGACCGCGAAGCATATCCATTCTTCCGGGTGGAAGGAGAGGAGGTGCACGAGGTCGCGGTCGGCCCGGTGCATGCCGGGATCATCGAGCCCGGACATTTCCGCTTTCAGGCCCACGGTGAGCAGGTCCTGTTCCTCGAGGTCATGCTCGGCTACCAGCACCGCGGCGTGGAGCGACTGCTCGAGCGGCTCGACCGCGATCGGGCCGTGCTCGTCGCCGAGTCGATCGCGGGAGACACGGTGATCGGCCATGCGGGGGCGTACTGCGGGGCCGTCGAGGCGCTGGCCCGGAGCCGCAAGACGCCGCGGGGGCAGACGATTCGCGGCATCGCGCTCGAGCTCGAGCGCCTGGCGAACCATATCGGGGACCTGGGCGCCATGGCGGGCGACGTCGCGTTCCAGCCGGCGGCGGCGTATCTGGGCCGCATGCGGGGAGAGTGTCTCAATCTCTTGATGGCGCTCTCCGGCAACCGCTACGGCCGGGGTCTCGTGCGGCCGGGCGGGGCGGGATTCGATGTCACGCCGGCGATGGCCGGCGAAATGCGCGATCGCCTGCTGCGCCTGCGGGACGAGCTCGAGCCGGTGTTGATCTTGATGTTCGAGAGCGCGTCGGTGCAGGCGCGGTTTGACGGTGTGGGCGTGGTGCCCCGGAGGGCATGTGTCGAGCACGGCTTCGTGGGTCCGGTGGCGCGCGCCTGCGAGGTGACGCGCGACGTGCGGCACGATCATCCCTGGGGGATCTTCCGGTTCGCTCATATCCCCGTCGCTACCGTGTGGGCCGGCGACGTGCTGGCGCGCGCGCTGGTGCGGCGGCTCGAGATCGAGCGCTCGCTCGAGTTCGTGATCGAGCAGCTCGGAGCGCTGCCCAAAGGTCCGGTGCGGGTGGACTGCGGAGCGCTCCAGCCGAATGAATTGGCCGTGGCGATGGTCGAGGGATGGCGTGGCGAAGTCATCCATGTTGTGATCACGGACGAGAGGGGCGGGATCCGCCGGCACAAGGTGACCGACCCGTCGTTCCACAACTGGACCGCGTTAGGGCTCGCGATACCGGGGAACGAGATCTCCGATTTCCCGCTGTGCAACAAGAGCTTCAATCTGTCATACGCCGGGCATGATCTCTGACGTGAGGACCTAATCGGTGTTCGATTGGCTGAGAACGAGGCTGCAACAGGGGATCCGCACGTCCCGATTCCCACGGGACGGAGCAGACTTCCCGGAGCGGTTCCGCGGCCGGCCGGCGCGCGATCCGGTCAAGTGCGAAGACGGGTGCCGGCAGTGTGCGGGTCGAGCGCCATCCGCGGTGCTGAGGGCGGCGCCCCACGGAACGGTCGACCTCGATCTGGGCGCGTGTTTGTTCAGCCCCGAGGAGGCGAGCGCGTGCCCCGCGGGCGCGATCACGTACACCCGGGACTATGGCATGGCGACGTCCACGCGCCACGCGCTGGTGAGCCCGACCGGCGAGGTCGAGTTGGCACGCGCGCTGGAGCAGCGCGCCCGGAAATTGTTCGGACGCTCGCTCCGGCTTCGCTCGGTGGTGGCGGGGAGTTGCAACGGGTGCGAGTCCGAACTCGTGGCGCTCGGCAACGTGGTGTTCGACATGGCGCGGTTCGGGGTTCAGTTCGTCGCCTCGCCGCGCCACGCCGACGGCATCGTGGTGACGGGAGCGGTTAACGCGAACATGCGCCTCGCCCTGGAGAAGACATTCGAGGCGGTCCCGGCCCCCAAGCTTGTTATCGCTGTCGGGGCCTGCGCCATCAGCGGGGGGCCGTTCGCGGGGAGTCCGGAAGTGGCAGACGGCGTGGGCGACATCCTTCGAGTAGACCTCTGGGTTCCCGGTTGCCCACCCCATCCGCTGACGACACTCGACGGCTTGTTGCGGTTATTGGGGGCCATCGAGGGGGGGCAGCGGGGATGAAGCTCCAGTTCCTCGGCGCCGCCGGCACGGTGACCGGATCGATGCACCTCGTCCAGTTGAATGGCAAGCGCGTCCTGCTCGATTGCGGACTCTACCAGGGACAGAAGGACCTGCGCATCCGCAATTGGGCTCCCCGCGTACCCGACCCGGCGGGGATCGACGCGATCGTCGTGAGCCACGTGCACGTCGATCATTCGGGCTATCTCCCGCTTGTCGTGCGCCAGGGATTTCGCGGCCCAATCCACTGCACGCCGGCAACCAAGGATCTGCTCGCGGTCGTGTTGCTCGACGCCGCCCACCTGCAGGAAGAAGAAGCTGGGCGGGCCAACCGACATAAGTACTCGAAGCATCACCCGGCGCTGCCCCTCTACACCGTCCCGGACGCAGAGTCCGCCCTGACGCTCGTCACCCCGCATCCGTACGACATCCAGTTCCCTCTCACCGGCGGCGCCGCCGTCACGCTGCGGCGCGCGGGGCACATTCTCGGATCGGCCACGGTCGAGCTCGATTTCGCCGGCGGACTGCGGCTCGTGTACAGCGGGGATCTCGGCCGCTACGGTCGTCCTATCCTCGCGGACCCGGCCCCGGTCCCGGCGGCCGACGTGCTGTTGCTCGAGTCGACCTACGGAAACCGCACGCATCGGTCCGGGGCGGATCGCGAATTGTCGCAGCTCATCCAAGACGTCGAGAGTCGCGGCGGGACGTTGCTCATTCCCGCGTTCGCCGTGGACCGGACGCAGGAGCTGCTGTGGATGCTGCACGCGCTTGAGCGGGCGGGCACGATCCCGACGCTCCCGGTGTACTGCGACAGCCCGATGGCGACCGAGGTGACGGACATCTATCGGCGCCATCCCGAGGACTACGACGCCGACATGGCGGCGTCGCTCAAGGCCGGGGACGCGCCGTTCACCACGCGCGGGCTGCACATCGTCCGGTCACCGGAGGAATCGCGGCGCATCAACGACGTGCGTGGCCCGGCGATCATCATCGCGTCCTCCGGGATGGCGACGGGGGGCCGCATCCTGCACCACCTCGCGCTCCGGCTGCCGGACCCGGGCACCACCGTGCTGCTCGTCGGCTATCAGGCCCCGGGCACGCGCGGCCGCGCGCTCCAGGAGGGCGCCCGGGAGATCCGGATCTTCGGGGAGCCCGTCCCCGTGCGGGCCCGCGTTAGCGAGATCACGGGGCTCTCGGCGCACGCCGACCGGGATGAGCTGCTGCGCTGGCTCGGCGGATTCAAGACCGCGCCGCGGATGACTTACCTCGTGCATGGCGAGCCGGTGGCGGCAAGCGAGCTCGCCGGCACGATTCAGGCTCGGTTGGGATGGAAGGTGGCGGTCGCGACGGAAGGACAGCAGGTCGATCTCGCTGCGGTGGTCCGATAACGGCGCCGGCGCGCGGTCACCGGCTCGCGGCGAGCTGACGCAGCACGTACTCGAGAATCCCGCCGTGGCAGTAGTACTGTAGCTCCTGCGGGGTGTCGATCCGCACGAGGGCGCGGAACTCGCCCTGTCCCCCATCCGCCCGCGCGACCCGCACCGTCAGCGCCTTGCCTCGAGGGAATCCCTCCGCGAGGATGCCGGCGAGTCCGGAGATGTCGTAGCGCTCCGTGCCGCTCAAGCCCAGGGTCTGCGCGCCCTCGCCCGGGAGAAACTGGAGCGGCAGGATTCCCATCCCCACGAGGTTGGAGCGATGGATCCGCTCGTAGCTCTCGGCGAACACGGCGCGCACCCCCAGCAGCCGCGGGCCCTTGGCGGCCCAATCGCGCGAGGATCCCGCGCCGTACTCCTTCCCGGCGATCACGAGCAGCGGCGTCCCTTCGGCCTGGTACTTCACCGATGCGTCGTAAATGCTCATCAGCTCGGCGTCCGGGAGGTGAACGGTGAAGGGCCCCTCCGTGTTCGGCGCGAGCTGATTCTTGAGGCGCACGTTGGCGAACGTGCCGCGGACCATGACTTCGTGATTGCCGCGGCGCGCGCCGTACGAATTGAAGTCCGCCGGCGCCACCCCGTGCGCGACGAGGTATTGCCCGGCGGGGCTCGTTTTTCTGATGGAACCCGCGGGCGAGATGTGATCGGTCGTAATGCTGTCGCCCAGGAGGCAGAGCACGCGGGCGTCCAAGATGTCGCGGATCGGCTCGGGCCGCGTCGGCATGTGATCGAAGTACGGCGCGCGGCGGATGTAGGTCGAATCCGGCTCCCAGTCGAACCGGGCGCCCTCCGGCACCGGGAGGCTGGCCCAACGGGCGTCACCCTTGAAGACCTCGCTGTACTCGTCGCGGAACATCGCTGACTTGAT
>JBGPIJ010000151.1:0-7139 GCA_041484865.1 Gemmatimonadota bacterium | reverse complement strand
TTGCGGTGGACGTCTCGGCGTCGAGCGCGTTGCGGGAGGACACGCAGGAAGAGGGGTTCGCCGCCGTGTTCTCGCGCGCCACCGAGATCGCCATGCAGACGACGCTCGACCTACGCCTGCAAAGCTGGACCACCCCGCCGATCTACTTCATGCACCCGCGCGTCGAGCACATCTCGATGTTCTCGTTCGATCACCTGCGGGAGCTCGTGGAGGAAGGCTATCGAGAGGCGGCGACGGCGCTCGACAATCCCCGGGACTGGCCGCGGCGCGGCGACGAGGGAGTCTATCCGCGCCGCCGCGTGCACGTCCGCGTGGAGCGCGAGCGCTGCATCGGCTGCGGCTCCTGCCTGGTGCAGGCGCCCCCCGGGATGTTCGTGCTGGACGCGCAGGGCAAGGCCGTCGTCACCACCCCGGAGCAGATGTGGTCGCCGTGCGACGGCGGCTTCATCCGGCACTGCCCGACGTACGCGATCAGCGCGCGCCCCGCCGTCGTGCCGAAGGCAGCGGCCGGCGACTAGGAGACTTCCGCCTCGATCGCGCGCAGGTCGCGCATGACGCGGTCCCAGTTGTAATGCGTCTCGACGGCGCGCCGGCCGGCCGCGCCGATCCGCCCCGCGAGCGCTCGGTCGGTGAGCAACCGGCATACCGCCTCCGCGACAGCCCCGACATCCTCGGGCGGGACGAGGAATCCGGTCTCCCCCGCCCGCACTGCGTCCGGCACGCCGCCCGAGTCGCCGGCCACGATCGGCAGCCCGCAGGCCGACGCCTCCACGAGTGAGATCCCGAACCCTTCCACGCCGATGCGCTCCGCCCGCCGCGACACCCCGACGTAGGCGGACGCCACGTTGTAGAGCGCCGGCAGGTCCCGCTCGCCGATCTCGCCGAGAAAGCGTACCCGGTTCGCGACGCCCGTCTTGTGCGCGAGGCGCTCGAGCTTCTCCCGCGCCGGGCCGCTTCCCGCGATGAGATAGCCGACGTCGGACGCGCGGGCGGCGATCGCCGGCAGGGCCGCGATCACGGTGTCCATGCCTTTGTGCGGCTCGAGCCGCGCGACGGTGAGGAGCCAGCGAACGCCGTCCGGCAGATGGAAGCGCTCGCGGATCGCGGAGGAGTCGACCGCCGGCCGGAAGCGGTCGGGATCGGTACCGAGATGCAGCACGCGCACGCGTTGGCCGTGGCCGTCGAGCCCGAGCTCGCCCAGCACGGTGAGCGCGAGGTCGCGCGTCCAGGCACTGATCGCGACGAGCGCCGCGGCGCCGCCGAGAATCGCGCGGCCCGAACG
This sequence comes from Gemmatimonadota bacterium, assembly GCA_041484865.1. Taxonomy (GTDB): domain Bacteria; phylum Gemmatimonadota; class Gemmatimonadetes; order Gemmatimonadales; family GWC2-71-9; genus AG25. The sequence continues at coordinate 5,857 of JBGPIJ010000151.1, read as the reverse complement.
CCGCTTGATCGCGGAATGGTGGTACTTGTGCTGCTCGCTCAGAAGGTCGGCGCCGTAGAGGAACACCGCATACGGGATGCGCGTGCGCTCGTACACCCAGCGCGTGGGGTAGCCGGCGGGCTTGATGTTGCCGCAGTAGACGAACCGCACGTCGCGCTCGCGCGCGAGCTTCGCGGCGCGCCGCGACCAGAGCAACAGTCCCGGCAGCGTCTTGGCGTAACGCCGCCCCAGCGGCAACCGGTCCACCGCCCCGTGAAACTGCTCATCGACGTCCTCCGCGTCGGCGTTCTGCGGCGTCGAGACGATCAGCTCACCGGGCAGGAACCGCCGGGCCAGCTCGCCGTGCAGACGGGCGATGCCGCCGCCCATCGGAGGAAAATCGTGCGTAATGAGCAGACGCGTCCGGGGGGTCGTTCTGAGGGGGGAGGCCACGCTGTATAATAGTCGTCGCTCGGAGGTCCGTCTGCTCCCTGCACTCGAGGATGCCATGTCTCAGGTCCTGCCCCTCACGGTCGTGATGCCCACGCTCAACGAAGCCGGTCAGATCGGCGACGCCCTCGAGGCGCTCCGCTGGGTGGACGAGGTGATCGTCGCCGACGGAGGTTCGACGGACGAGACGGTGGCGATCGCCCGGGCCCGGGGCGCGCGGGTGCTCGAGGTCCGGGGACAGACCATCGCCGCCCAGCGCAATGCCGCGATCGCCGCCGCGCGCAACGAGTGGGTGCTGGCGTTGGACGCCGACGAGCGCGTCACGGACGCGCTGCGCGACGAGCTACAGGCGGTGCTCACCGCACCGACGCATCCCGCCTACCGCGTCCGCTGCGAGAACGTCTACCTGGGACGAGAGCGGCGCCGCGGGCGCTGGGGCCGCGACTGGCACGTCCGGCTCTTTCCCCGCACGCGCCGGTTCGTCGAGGATCGCGTGCATGAGCGGCTCGAGCCCGTGCCCGATCCCGGTACGTTACGTGCTCCCATTCGGCATGTGCCGTACCGCGACCTGACCCATCACCTCCAGAAGATCGCGACCTACGCGCGCTGGGGCGCGCAGGACCTCCACGCGCGCGGGCGCCGCGCGTCGCTCTGGGACCTCACGCTGCGGCCGTGCTCGCGCTTCGTGCGCGACTACCTGCTGTTCGGCAGCTTCCTGGACGGCCGCTTCGGACTCGTCACATCCGTGCTGTCGGCGTACTCGACGTTTCTCAAGTACGCCTATCTCTGGGACATGGGCGAGCGCCCCGTCGCGGCGTGAGGCGGATGAGGCTTCCGATCCTGATGTATCACGCGGTGGATCGGATGCCCCGCGCGGCGCGAAGCCCTCGCAACTACGTCAGCCCCGAGCGCTTCGAGGCGCAGCTCGCGACGCTCGCACGGCTCGGATACGAAGCGATCTCTTTCGCGGACTGGCTCGCCTACCGGCGCGGGACGGGCGCGCTGCCTCGCCGGCCGATCATCCTCACTTTCGACGACGGCTACCGCTCCACCGGCGAGATCGCCTGGCCGATCCTCCGGCGTTTCGGGTTCGCCGCGACGGTCTTCCTCGTGTCGGACCTGATCGGCAAGACGAACGCGTGGGACGAGCCGCCGCCCGGCGAGCCGCTGCTCGGGCGGGCCGAGATCGCCGCCATGCAGGCGGGCGGCGTGCACTTCGAGTCGCACACCCGCACCCACGCCTCCCTCACGACGATTCCGTCGGAGCGCGCGCGCGAAGAGCTGACTGCCTCTCGGGCTGCGCTGTGCCAATTGCTCGAGCGCCCGGTGACGGTGCTGTGCTATCCCTATGGGAAGGAGAATGCGGCGGTGCGGACGCTTGCGCGGGAGGCGGGGTATGAAGCGGCGGTGATCGCCCGATATCGAATGAATACCGCGCGGACCGACCCCTACCGTTTGACGCGGATCCGGGTCGATGAGCAGATGAGTCCCGGTCGGCTGCGATGGATGTTGCTCCGGCTGCGATGGGTGTTCTAGCCTGATGCACGTCGTCGTCGCGTCTCAACACGCGCTCCCGGCGAAGGGGTACGGCGGGCCGCAGCGCGTGGTCGTCGCTCTGGTGCGCGGGCTCGCGGCGCTCGGCGCGCGCGTCACGCTGCTGGCACCGGGCCCCACCCGCGTCCCGGAAGCGACCGTCGTCCAGGTCACACCCCGCGACCTGAGCGAGCCGCGCCGGCTCTTGGCGCTCGTCCCGCCGGGCGCCGACGTGCTGCACGTGCATTTCCCCGTCGCGACCCGACCCGATGCGATTCCGCTGGTACAGACGCTTCATCGCAATCTCAAGCCGGGGTCCCCGCTCTTTCCCAACACGATCTTCCTGTCGCGCGACCACGCGCGGCGCCACGGGAGTGAGGCGTTCGTGTACAACGGGCTCGACCCGGCCGAGTATTTCGCCCGGCGCTTCCCGAAGCGGCGCGACCAGTACGATCTCTTTCTCGGCCGGCTGCATCGCGCGAAGGGCTATCACTGGGCGGTCGAAGCGGCGAAGCGCACCGGGCACCTCCTCATCGTGGCGGGGGGGTGGCGGCCGAGCTTCACGGGATCCATCAAATACGTGGGCGAGGTGGACGGCGGGACGAAGGCGGCGCTGCTGGCGCGAGCGCGCTGCCTGTGGAATCCCGCCGAGTGGGACGAGCCGTTCGGGCTCGTGACGATCGAGGCGTTTCTGTCGGGCACCCCCGTGCTGGGCACGCAGCGAGGCGCCCTCCCCGAGCTGATCACGCCGGACGTCGGGGCGCTGTGCGACACGATGGAAGAGATGATCGCGGCCGCGGAGACGATTCACACCCGGCGTCCCGACGCGTGCCGCGCGCACGCGGAGCGCTACTTCAGTCATCTCGTGATGGCGCGGGAGTACCTGCGGATGTATGCCGGGTTGCTCGAGGCGGGGGTTCTCCCGCCGGGACGGGCCACTCCCTACGCGCTAGCGCAACGTCACGCTGAGTAGCTCTTCCATCCGGTGGGTCCACGTGTGCTCGCGCAGCGCCCGCTCGCGGGCGTGTTGCGCGAGCGAACCGCGCAGCTCCTCGTCGGAGAGCAGCGCCCGCGCGCGCTCCCGCAGGTCGGCGACGCTCCAGTACAGCACGATCTCCCGGTCCGGCACGAAGTGGCGCGCGATGTCGGCTTTCGCGTCCGAGAGTTGCGGCGTGCCGACCGCGGCGAGCTCGAAGACGCGCATGTTGGCGCCCGTGCCGTAGCGCGCCGGGTCACCCGCGTCACCGAATTGCTGGTGGATGTTCAGACCCACCTCCCCACGCGCGAGCGTCCGCACGAACGCGGTGCCGTAGACCGGGCCGTTCGGCCAGCCCGGCCCCCAGGTCTCGAGTCCCAGGTCGGCGACCTGACTCAGCACCGGCTCGCGCGCGGGGTCGCGCGAGCCGACGAACACGAGCGGCGCTGCGCGGCGTCCCTCTCTTGCCGCGATGAGATAGGTCGGGTCGCAGCCGAAGGCGAGATAGTAGGCGCGCGCGCCGGCCCGGCGGTGGCGGTCAAGGCTCGACGTATCGTGCGTGAAGAACCAGTCGTAGGAAGGGCTGAGGCGCACCGAGACGTCGAGCTCGTGGGGATCGTCCGGGAACCAGCACGCCCAGCGGGCGCGGGTCGATCCCCGCAGCTCCGCGATGGTCGAGGGGGCGAGGTCCGTGCCTTTGAACGCGAGCACGAGATCGACCGGCTGTCGCGCGAGCAGCGCCTCGAGTCTCCGGCGCAGCGGGCGGCGCAGCAAGCCGTCCAAGCCCCGCTGGCGTTCTTCGCAACGGCTCACTTCGCAGCCCAGAGACTCAAGCGCGGCGGCGAGAGCGAGCCCGCTGCGATGATAACGGCGGTTGAAGGCGGCGACGAGGACGACGCGCAGGCCCGCGAAGGGGGGCGAGGTCACTCCTCCCGCACCGCCTTCACGATCATCGTCTCGCCGAATGCGATGCACGACGTGAGCATCTGCCGCCGGATCTCGACGTTGCGGCGCCGCTGATCAGGATCCTTCTCCCAGCGCCGCAACGCGACACTCGTCACCGCCGCCGCGACCGGCCAGAGGGGGAGATAGAGCCAGCTCACCGGTTTGATGCGGTTCGTCGTCAGGGCGGTGATGCGAAACCCGTGACGATGGAGCAGGTAACGCAGCGCGGGGAATGACAGGAGATTGACGTGATGCCAGGGGGTGGGGTCGCGCTCGTTCAGCGGCACTTTGCCCTTGTTATGGAACCCGGTGAGCAGCCACCGCCAGCGCGAGCGCAGCCCGCTGATGTTGGGGGTCGAGACGATCAGCACGCCGCCGGGACAAATCACGCGGTGGCACTCCCGCACGAAATCGAACGGACGCTCGAGGTGCTCGATCCCATCGATGCACACGACCGCGTCGAACGAGGCGTCGGGAAAGGGCAACGGCGCGTTCATGTCGGCGTTCGTGAACGACGCGGCCGGCAGCGCCGCCCGGTTCACGATGTCGGCACCCTGACCCTCGATCCCCAGCGCCAGCACCCGCTCGAGGAACGCCCCCTCCCCACACGGAACGTCCAGCACGCGTCGGCACCGCGGCTCCGCTTGCAGCAGGCGCGCGACTACCGCGTGGGTGTTCTTGGAGGTCAGCTCGCGCGCGCTCACACGCGCACGTAATTGCGGTATTCGAACACGCGGGCGCCCGTGAGCCGCTCGATCCAATCGGAGAGATAGTACCGTACGTCGCCGAACCGCAGCCGTCGCGGCCCGATCGCGCTCCCGGCGGGCGCTCGATCCCGCTCGGCAACCCACTGCGCGGCGGCCGCGGGGTGCCTGCCGGTGAAGCGGCGCAGCCCCGGGGTCCATTCGAGCTGAGGCAGCGCGCGGCGCCGCTCGATCTTCTCGGCGAGCTCCGTGAACAGCTCCTGGAACGCCGCGTGCTTGTGCCGCAACATCTCCGGCGGACGCGCCCACCCGTAGTGAAACATCTGGGCCCCGGTCGGCCGGGCGCGCACGCGCCGGGGCTCGTCGCCCACGCGGAACCCCTGCGCGTCCCCGTAGGAGCGGATGTCTCGGCCGAGCCGCACGACGCGCACCTCGCGGCGGTACCAGTGCCGATTGGTCGCGACGGTGTGCAGGTCGCCGTAAAAGTGATGGTAGTCGACGAGCAGCCCTTCCACGCGATCGTCGCGGTCCCACGTCTGCACGGCATCCCGCAGGATCGCGGCGCCGGTCTCGTGCAGCACTTCGTCCGCCTGGACGTACACGCCCCAGGTCCCGCGGCAGGCCGCCATGGCGCGGTTCGTTTCGACCGCCAGCGTGGCGCCGCCGACCGAGGCGTCCCACACGCTGTCCTGAATGCGGATCCGCGGGTCGCCGATCGCGGCGACGAGCTCGCGCGTACCGTCATCCGACCGGCCGACGTTCACGACCACTTCGTCGCAGATGGGGAGGATCGAGCGGATCGCCGGGACGATCGGGAAGTCCAGCGTGACGGCGTTCCGCACGATGGTGAAGCCCGACAGCACGGTTACACCCGGAATTGCATATCGTAGAACTTGCGATACAGGCCGCCGGCCGCGAACAGCGCGTCGTGAGTGCCACGTTCCACAATCTGCCCGTCGGCGAGCACGACGATCAGGTTCGCGTGGCGTACCGTGGCGAGCCGGTGCGCGATCACGAACGCCGTGCGATGCTCCATGAGACGGTCGATCGCCTCCTGGACCAGCCGCTCGGACTCGGTGTCCAGCTGGCTCGTCGCTTCGTCGAGGATCAAGATCGGCGGATCGCGCAGCAGCGCGCGCGCGATGGCGATCCGCTGGCGCTCGCCGCCCGAGAGGCGGGTGCCGCGCTCGCCCAGCAGCGTGTCGTAGCCGTTCGGAAGCGCGCTGATGAACTCGTGGGCGTTGGCGGCCTGGGCTGCCGTCTCGACCTG
>JBGPIJ010000150.1:0-7149 GCA_041484865.1 Gemmatimonadota bacterium | reverse complement strand
TGAAGACGACGTTGTTCCTCACACTCTGTCTCGTCGTCCTCGTGATCTTTCTGTTCCTGCGCAACATCTCCGCCACGGTGATTCCGAGCCTGGCGCTACCGCTCTCCATCGTCGGCACGTTCGCGGTGATGGCGTTGCTCGGCTACAGCCTCGACAATCTGTCGATGATGGCGCTCACCCTGTCGGTGGGGTTCGTGGTGGACGACGCCATCGTGATGCTCGAGAACATCGTGCGGCACATGGAGCTGGGAGAAGGCGTGCTCCAGGCAGCGATGAACGGGTCTCGCGAAATCGGGTTCACGATTCTCTCGATGACCCTCTCGCTCGCGGCGGTATTCATTCCGGTGCTGTTCATGGGCGGGATCGTCGGACGGCTGTTCCACGAGTTCGCCGTCACGATCGGCGTGGCGATTCTCATTTCCGGCTTCGTGTCGCTCACCCTCACGCCGATGCTGTGCAGCCGCTTCCTCCGTCCGCCGCGCGAGGCGCGCCACGGCCGCTGGTACGACGCTTCGGAGCGCGCGTACGAACGCGCCTTGAAGCTGTACGAGCGCTCGCTCGGCTGGGTGATGGACCGGCGGCTCCTCGCGCTTGGGTTCTCCATCGTGATCCTCATCGCCACGGTGGCGCTGTTCGTGATCGTGCCCAAGGGATTTCTGCCGAGCGAGGACACGGGGCAGGTCGTCGGCACCACCGAGACCGTGCAGGGAACGTCGTTCGACGAAATGCGAGATCACCAGCTCCAGGTCATGGGGATCGTCGGCCGCGATCCCAACGTGCTGGCCTACATGTCGTTCGTCGGCGGCGGCACCATCAACCAGGGGCGGATCGTGATGCACCTGAAGCCCCGGTCCCAGCGCCGCCTCAGCGCGGACGACGTAATTCGGGAGCTCGGACCCAAGCTCGCCGTCGTGCCCGGCATCCGGGTGTACCTGCAGAATCCGCCGCCCATTCGCATCGGGGGGCGGAACACCAAGAGTCTGTACCAGTTCACCCTTCAGAGTCCCGACATGGCGACGCTCGACAGTGCGGCAAACCGTCTCGAGGCGAAGCTCCGGGCGGTTCCGGACCTCGTGAACGTGACGACGGACCTGCAGATTTCGAACCCCCAGGCGACCGTGCAGATCAATCGCGACCGGGCGGCGGCGCTGGGCGTGACCGCCCAGCAGGTCGAGGAGGCGCTGTACGACGCGTACGGCTCCAGGCAGGTCTCGACCATCTATACGCCCACCAATCAGTATTGGGTCGAGATGGAGCTGTTGCCGCAGTACCAGCAGGACCTCTCCGCGCTCAATTTGCTTTACATCCGCTCGCAGCGTGGCACCCTCGTCCCTCTCGCGTCCATGGCCACTCTGACATCGAGCGTGGGGCCGCTCAGCGTCAACCACTCGGGACAGCTCCCGTCGGTGACGATTTCGTTCGACCTGAAGCCCGGGGTGTCGCTGGGCGGCGCGGTGAGCGAGGTGCAGCGGGTGGCGAACCAGATCCTCCCCTCCAGCATCTCCACGAGCTTCGCGGGCACGGCCCAGGCGTTCCAGTCGAGCCAAGCGGGGCTCGTCGGGCTCCTCGTACTCGCCATCGTCGTGATCTACCTCGTCCTGGGCGTGCTGTACGAGAGCTTCGTCCACCCCATCACGATCCTTTCGGCGCTCCCGTTCGCCGGGTTCGGCGCCCTCGCGACTCTGCTCGTGTTCCACATCGACCTGACCGTGTACGCGTTCGTCGGCATCATCATGCTCGTCGGGCTCGTCAAGAAGAACGGAATCATGATGGTGGACTTCGCGATCGAAGCGGAGCGCAAGGACGGGAAGTCGGCCCGCGACGCCATCGTCGAGGCGTGCAGTATCCGGTTCCGGCCCATCATGATGACGACGATGGCGGCGCTGATGGGGACGCTCCCCATCGCCCTGGGCTTCGGCGCCGGCTCGGAGTCGCGGCGACCCCTCGGCATCGCCGTGGTGGGGGGCCTCGCGTTCTCCCAGCTCATCACGCTCTTCGTCACGCCGGTCATCTACACCTACCTGGACGACCTGCAAGAGAAGCTCGGGCACATTCGTCTTGGTCGTCGCTCCCGGCTCAAGCCCGCTCCCGGGCCAACACCGGCGGACTGAGCGCGTGATCGAGCTCGCGGTCGCCGACGGCACGACTATGCACGCCTTCGTCGCGCGTCCCGTGGGCCACGGCCCCCATCCCGGTCTGATGCTGTTTCAGGAAGCGTACGGCGTAAACGCGCACATTAGAGATGTGGCCGGCCGGTTCGCGCGCGCCGGCTACTGCGTCATCGCGCCCGAGCTGTATCACCGCACCGCGCCACCGGGCTTCGAGGCGCCATATGGCGATTTCGGCGCGCTGCAGCGGCACTTCCAGGCGATCACGACCGAAGACCTCGAGGCGGACATCCGCGCGGCGCACTCTTGGCTTCGTGCCGACGCGCAGACTGATCCGCAGCGGCTCGGCTCGGTCGGGTTCTGCATAGGTGGCCGGGTTTCGTTCGTTGCCGCTACGACCGTGGCGCTCCGAGGGACTGTCGCCTTCTATGGCGGCGGGATCGTGCCGGCCCTGCTCGATCGGGCGCCGCGCGCCCAGGCGCCGATCCTTTTCTTCTGGGGCGGACGCGACAAGCACATCCCGCCCGCCGATCGGCGCGCGATCACCGATGCGCTCGGCGCCGCAGGGAAGCCTTTCGTGAACGTGGAGTTTTCGGAAGCGGATCATGCGTTCTTCTGCGACGCCCGCCCGAGCTATCACCCAGCGTCGGCAACGGAAGCGTGGGCCCTCACCCTCGCATTCCTCGAGGACCGGTTGCGCTGACCACGCCCGCCGGGTATTCGGGCAAGCCGCTCGCGGCGAAACTTGGCGTCAAACCGGGGATGGTGATCACGGCGCTCGACGCGCCCCGGCACTATCGCGCGCTGCTCGCCCCTCTTCCCCCGGGCGCCCGCATCCGGATAGGGATGCCGCGTAATCGGACCCCGCTCGACCTCATCCACTGCTTCGTCACTGGGCGCCGCGCCCTGGCCACGAAATTCCCGCAGCTCGAACGCGCGCTCGCGCCGGCCGGCATGCTGTGGATTTCCTGGCCGAAAAGCACATCCGACGTCGCGACGGACCTTACCGAGAACGTGGTCCGTGAGATCGGGCTCGCCCAGGGGCTCGTGGACGTGAAGGTCTGCGCGGTCGACGCCACGTGGTCGGGGCTCAAGTTCGTGCGACGCCTACAAGACCGCTGAATGTGCGTACTGCTGTGCACGGTGCGTTCTTGCAACCGGGCTCCCACGCACCACGCGCCACGCACCACGCACCACGCACCAGGTAGGTATACATTAGCAACCACATGCCAGAGCTGGCGCCCGCAACCCCGCTCACGAAGCTCTCCGAAGAGGAGGAGCTGTTCCGGCACACCGTGCGTGAGTTCGCCGAGCGCGAGGTGCGTCCGCGGGTCGCCGCGATGGAGCGCGCGGCCGCTATGGATCACGCGTTGATTCCCAAGTTGTTCGCGCTTGGCTTGATGGGGATCGAGATCCCGGAACGGCACGGCGGTGCGGGCGGCAGCCTGATGATGAGCGTGCTCGCCGTCGAAGAGCTCTCGGGGGTGGACGCCTCGACCGCGATCTTCGTGGACGTCCAGAACACGCTGGTCAACGCGCTGCTGCTCAAATGGGCGAGCGACGGCCTGAAGCAGCGCTACCTGCCCCAGCTCGCCGCCGAGATCGTCGGCGCTTACGCGCTGTCCGAGGCCGGCTCGGGCTCTGACGCCTTCGGCCTCACGACCCGGGCGTCGCGCCGGGGCGACCGCTGGATCTTGGACGGCCGCAAGCTGTGGATCACCAACGGCGCCGAAGCGGGACTCTACGTGATCTTCGCGAGCGTCGATCTCTCGCTCGGCTACAAAGGGATTACCGCGTTCGTCGTGGAGCGCGGGTTCAAGGGGTTCGCCGTCGGGAAGAAGGAGGACAAGCTCGGCATCCGGGCATCGAGCACGACCGAGCTGATTCTGGACCAGTGCGAAGTCCCGGCCGACAACGTGATCGGCGAGGTCGGCAAGGGCTACAAGGTGGCGATCGAAACGCTGAACACCGGCCGCATCGGGATCGGGGCGCAGATGATCGGCGTGGCCCGGGGCGCCCTCGACGCCGCACTCAAGTATGTGCGCGAGCGGCAGCAGTTCGGAAAGGCGATCGCCGAGTTTCAGGGGGTGCAGTTTCAGCTCGCCCAGGCCGCGACTCAGCTCGAGGCGGCGCGACTCATGGTGTACAACGCCGCCCGGCTCGAGGACGCGGGTGAGTCGTACACGATGCAGGCGGCTATGGCGAAGCTCTTCGCCTCGCAGGTGGCCGAGCAGGTCACCTCGTTGTGCGTTGAACTGTTCGGCGGATACGGATATACGAAGGACTATCCGGTCGAGAAGTTTTACCGCGATGCGAAAATCGGAACGATCTACGAGGGGACGAGCAATATGCAGCTGCATACGATCGCGAAGCTGCTGCTGAAATAGGCAACGGAACCCTCGATCACCAATAGGAGGCTCGTATGTTGAATCGTTTGGCGGTACTCGGACTTGCCGCGATGCTCGCGGCGGCGCCGGCGGTGGCCCAGGGCGGAGGCCAGGGGCAGGATAGGGGGCAGGGGCAGGATAGGGGGCAGGGGCAGGATAGAGGGCAGGGGCAGGATAGGGGGCAGGGGCAGGATAGGGGGCAGCAGGGGAGGGGGCCGAAGCGTTACAGAGTAGCCCCCGATCGAGCCTTGGGCGTCACCAGAGAAGTTCTGGGGAGGCATGGCTACGAGGTGGTGCGAACGGAGAACAGGGGACAAGACATCGTGGTCTGGTATCGCCAGCGCAGCCGCGGGCGCGGCAGGAATAGGGCGCCGCTGGTGCGGATGGTGATCCGTCGCGACGCCGACCGGGTCGTGTTTCTCGAAGCGCCCAACCCGATTCTCCTCGACCTCGATGTGCGCCTGAGGTTCTAGCAGAACCGGGGGCGGAACTTCCGCCGGCCAGCTTCGCTGGCGAAGTTCCGCCCCATGCACACCGCCCGCCGCACCCACGGCTTCACGGAGTCCGTCATTCGGGGCATGACCCGGCTCGCGAACGAGCACGGCGCGATCAATCTCGCGCAGGGCTTTCCGAACTTCCCCGCCCCCGAAGTGATCAAACAGGCCGCCGCCCGCGCCATCCAGGGCGACCTGAACCAGTACGCCATCACGTGGGGCACGAAGCGGCTGCGCGACGCGCTCGCCCGCAAGTACGAGGAGTGGTACGGCATGCGCGTCGATCCCGAGACAGAGATCGTGGTCACCTGCGGCGCCACCGAGGCGATGGCGGCGGCGCTCCTCGCCATCGTCGATCCGGGCGACGAGGTGATCGTCTTCGAGCCGTTCTACGAGAACTACGGACCGGATGCGATCCTGTGCGGTGCCGCGCCGGTCTTCGTACCGATGGCGGCCGGGGAGGCGCTCGACGTGGACCGGCTCGCGGCCGCGTTCTCGCCGCGCACGCGCGCGATCGTGGTCTGCACCCCCAACAATCCGACGGGTCGCGTGCTGCGCCGTCACGAGCTCGAGGCGATCGCCGATCTGTGCCGCCGCCACGACGCGTACGCGGTGACCGACGAGATCTACGAGCACATCTACTACGAGGGAGAGCACATCCCGATCGCCACCCTCGACGGGATGCGCGAGCGCACCATCACGATCAGCGGCGCGTCGAAGACGTTCAGCGTCACCGGCTGGCGCATCGGGACGATCATCGCGCCGCCGCGCACCACTGATGCGATCCGCAAGGTGCACGACTTCCTCACGGTGGGGGCGCCCGCGCCGCTCCAGGAAGCGATCGCGGTCGGGCTCGAGTCGTTGCCGCCGAGCTATTACGAGACGCTGGCCGTCGAATACCGCGCCCGGCGCGGCGTCTTACATCGCGCGCTTGTGGACGCCGGGTTCCGCTGCGAGCCGCCGGAAGGCGCGTACTACATCCTCGCCGACTTCTCAGGCCTCTCCGATCTCCCCGACGACGCTTTCGCCCGCTGGTTGACCTCCGAGGCCGGCGTCGCTCCCGTGCCGGGATCGAGCTTCTTCAGCAAAGCGGAGATGGGGCGCACCCTGGTGCGATTCGCGTTCTGCAAGACGGAGGAACAGCTGAGAGAGGCAGGGGAGAGATTGAGGGCGGTACAGGGCGGTAGAGGGCGGTAATAGGCGGTAACAGGCGGTGCGAACCGACCGCCCGTTACCGCCCTCTACCGCCCCGTATCACCTTCCGCCACATTCTCCGCCCCATGCCAGACCATCAACCGTACGTTCCAGCCACCCAGTCCCCAGCCGAGCTGACGCCGCGCGCGCTCATCCTCGGTTCGATTCTCGGACTGATTTTCGGCGCGTCGAATGTCTATCTCGCCCTGAAGATCGGGCTCACCGTCAGCGCCTCGATCCCCATCGCGGTCCTCTCGATCACGATCTTCCGCGCGCTGTCGCGCGCCACGATCCTCGAGAACAACATCGTCCAGACCACGGGCTCGGCCTCGGACTCGATTTCGGCGGGCGTGGTGTTCACGATCCCCGCGGTGTTGCTCATGGGCTACGACCTCGACATCTCGCGCGTCGCGGTGCTCGCCATCGCCGGGGGCCTGCTCGGCATCCTGATGATGATCCCGTTGCGGCGCGCGCTGATTGTGAAGGAGCACGGCAACCTCCCCTACCCCGAAGGCACGGCCTGCGCCGAGGTGCTGATCGCGGGCGAAAAAGGCGGCTTGCACGCGCGCACGGTGTTCCAGGCGTTCGGCCTCGCCTTCGTGTACAAGTTCCTGATGGAGGGACTGAAGCTCTGGAACGAGTATCCCTCGAGGATCTTTCAGTCGTTCCAGCGGGCCGAAGTCACCGTGGAGGTGGGGCCAGAGCTGATGGGGGTGGGTTACATCATCGGCCCGCGCATCGCCGGGTATCTCTTCGCGGGCGGCTGCCTCGCCTATCTCGTGTTGATGCCCCTCGTCAGACTGTTCGGCGATAGCATGCTCACCCCGATGTATCCCGCGACCACGCTGATCAAGGACATGTCTGCGGGGCAGATCCGCGCGGCGTACGTGTTCTACATCGGCGCGGGCGCCGTCGCGACGAGCGGCATCATCGCGCTGGCGCGCGCGCTGCCCACGATCGGGGGCG
>JBGPIJ010000149.1:0-7177 GCA_041484865.1 Gemmatimonadota bacterium | reverse complement strand
TTCTGGGCCTGGGCCATCAGGGCAGCCGTCCGTTCGCGATGGTGTCGAGCGGAACGCGCTGCTCGGTGCCCGCCTGGAGATCGCGCACGACGGCTACGCCGTCCTTGCGCTCGTCGGGGCCGATGATGATCGCCCGCGGCGCGCCGCGCGCCACCGCCAGCTCGAGCTGCTTGCGGATCGCGGCATGCCGCAGCCCGTATTCGACGGCGGTGCCGCGATCCCGCAGCTCGTGCGCCAGCCGGAGCACGGTCGGGACGTCTTCCCCGCTCACCGCGATCACAAAAGCGTCGAGCCGACCCGACGCCTCACCCGCGCTCTTGCGCTCGCGCAAAAGCTCACTGAGAACGACATCTCCCATCCCGAACCCCACGCATGGAAGGTCCACGCCCGACACCTGCTTGATCAGGTCGTCGTAGCGGCCGCCGCCGCAAATCGCGCGGAGCGACTTGCCGGCATCAAACAGCTCGAAAACGACACCGGTATAGTAGGCCAGCCCTCGTACGATGCGCAGGTCGATATCCACGAAGTCCCCGAGCCCCATACTCCGGAGTCGCTCGCAGCATTCGACCAGCGGCTCAGCCTCTGTCGACTTCATTAGTTCGGGGTTCGGACGGCCCTCGGCATTCCCGAGCTTACCCAAGAAGCCGTAGACGGAAGCCTTGCGAGAGGGATCGGCCGCCAACGCAACGTCTAGTTGTGCTTCAGTGGCAGCCGGCGAGCGCTCCCACTTGTCGAGCGCGGAGAGTACGCCGGGTATCTCCTCCTCTGTAACCCCATGGCGGCCAGTGAACTCGGCTACAAGGAGCCTCCTATCCGAAAGGCGTAGGCGGACATCTTGAGGTCCGAGATCAAATGCTCGCGCTATGTCTATCACCGCGGCGATTACTTCGGCATCGGCGCCTGGTCCCGGCTCGCCGATGATGTCCATGTTGAGCTGGAAGTGCTCCCGCAGGCGCCCCCGCTGCTGCCGCTCGTAGCGGAACAACTGGGGGATCGAGAACCAGCGGATCGGCTTCTTCAGCGCCTGCGCCCGCGCGCCCACCATGCGGGCGAGCGTGGGCGTCATCTCGGGACGCAGCGCGACCCGGCGATCTCCCTTGTCGGTGAACTCGTAGAGCTGGCCCACGATCTCGTCCCCGCTCTTCTGCACGTACAGCTCCAGCGGCTCGAGCGGCGGCCCATCGTACTCCTGAAACCCGTAGCGAGTGGCGACGCGGCGCCACGTGGCGAAAATGTGATTGCGGAGAGCCAGATCGTCGGGGTAGAAGTCGCGGAAGCCTGGTAAGGCTTGTCCTTGCATCGCAACAATTTAGCCGACCGGCGCGAAGCCGGGCAAGCGTGCGAGCGCATCTCCCACCGTATGGAACGAGCCGGTCACGAGCACCGTCTCCGCGCCCTCCTGCGCCAGCTCGAGCGCGCGATCGAAGTCCGGCTCGCACACCGCGTTCAAGGTCCGTGGGACTTCGCTCGCGACACGGTCGAGACTCCAGCGACGCTTCGTGGGAGCGGAGGACGGCGTCGTGAAGACGAATCGGTCGATCTGCTCCGCGAGGATCGTGATCATCCCCAGATAGTCCTTGTCGCCGAGCACGCCGACCACGGCGTGTCGGGGTGCGGGCGGCGCGTACTCGCGCAGCGTGTCGACGAGCACACGGGCGCCATCCGGATTGTGGGCGACATCGAAGATCCAGCGACCGCGCACGTCGAACCGGCCGGGCACGTACGCGTCCGCGAAGCGTGCCGGCCAGGCATCGCCCGACGGGCCGAACGGCGCGGGGAGCGCGTTCAGCGCCGCGAGCGCGACCCAGGCGTTGGCCCGCTGGTGAGCGCCTGCGAGTCCGAGCATTCCGCCGGCGGGGCGGCTCGTATCCACTAGGACGATCGGGGCCGCTCCCCGCCTGCGGGCCTCCTGCACCAGGACGTCGCGGATGGCGGGGTCCTGCTCTCCCGTGACGAACGGAACGTTGGGTTTGGCGATCCCCGCCTTCTCGCGCGCGATCGACGCCAGGTCCGATCCCAGATATTCGGTGTGTTCGCGGGCGAGCTTCGTCACGACGCTCACGAGCGGCGTGATCACGGTCGTGGCGTCCAGTCGCCCGCCCAGACCCACCTCGATCACCGCGATGTCCACCCCGCGCGCCGCCAGGTCCGCGAACGCGATGGCCGTGGTCGCCTCGAAAAAGCTGGCGTCGTGGCGCTCGATCGAGGGGCGGAGGAACTCGGTCCACTCGGCGAAGGCGTCCTCGTCGATCGGGACTCCATCCACCATGATTCGCTCCCGCACCGAAACGAGGTGGGGCGAGCTGTAGACCCCTACGCGCCGCCCGCGCGCGGCAAGTCCGGCGCCGATGAGCGCGCAGGTCGAGCCTTTGCCGTTGGTCCCGCCGACGTGCACGCTCGCGAACTGGCGCTCGGGGTTCCCGAGCACGGCGAGCAGCGCCTCAGTGGGACCCAGGCTCCACTTGATTCGGCCGCTTTGTCGCGCGAAGAGAAAACGGCAGGCGTCCTCGAAGGACAGCCGTGCACTCACGCTGACACCAACCGGGCCTCGCTCATTTAGACTCCTCCTCGCCTCTCTGCCCGGTGCGGCGGTCGCTGCTCGTGAGGCCCAGCCCCGCGAGGAGCTGCTCCCGGTCGGACAAATCGCCAAAAATGCGGCGCACGGGTGCGGGGATGAGCTTGACCAGCGTGGGTACGACGAGGATTTGGTCCCGCACGCCACGTTGCGGGTGCCGGAGGATGTCCACAATGTCGAGGGTGCTGCCATTGGGCAGGTATTCGCGCAACACCTCCTCGATGTTCGCGATCGCGCGCACCGAGCTAGGGTCCCGACCCGTCACGTACAGCCGTAACACGAAGCTCGGGAGCTCGGATCGGCTCCGTCGATATGCCGAAGTCACTTGCCGCGCTCCCGCTTCGGTGTCTTGCCGGGCTTCTTGTGGGGGTGCGGCCCCTGGCCTCCGCCGCGTCGCGCGCTGAGGTCACGGTCGTGCTGGGCCTTCTCCTTCCCATTCTCAACCGTTCCGAGATCGAGGGTTCGGAGGTCAGCGCTAATCCTCTCCAATCGAGACTGGAAAACTCGCACTTGCTCCTCGGCTTCAGCTGCTGAACCTTCGAGCAGGCGACGCTTCTCCGCCTGCTCCTCTTCGGTCCGTTGTTCGGCCGCCGCCGCGGCGGATTCCTGTTCCCAGCGTGCCGTGCCGAGCAGCACTTCCCCGCCGACTGTGGACACGTCAGCCAGAGTGATTCCCTCACGGCTTAGTATCAGCTCGCGCACCTGGTTTGAGTGTGGTGTGCCGCGGGACTTAATGATCGTTAAGGTGCGGTTGCGCTCTCCCCGTCCCGCGATGTACGTGAGGTGGATCCAGGTATCCGCCACGGTTGACACGTGCAGTGACCTGCTTTCCAGCGGGTTGTCGCCCCCCTCGTAGACGCTGGTCCAATACATGGTGATGTTCTCGGACTTGACGATCTCGAGAAACCGCTGCGCTACACCCAACGCGGACGTCGCCGCTCCCATCTGCAGCGCTGCGGAAATGGGATCGATCACCAGCACACTGGGTTGGTGCTCGCGAATCCATTGCCGGACGCGCACGAATTGCTCTTCCGAGCTGGTGCTCTGGGGCCGATCTCCTTGGATCCTGAGCAGTCCTGACCGCACGTAGGGCGCAAGGTGGATATTCACCGATGCCAGGTTGCGGACGATCTCGCCCGGGTGTTCGTCGAGGGCGACGTATAGGGCGCGCTCCCCTCGAGCGCAGGCCGCAGCGACAAAAGCCGCCCCCAGCGTCGTCTTGGCGGTGCCCGGCGTGCCGGTAACCAGCACCGAGCTGCCCCGGAAGTGGCCCCCAGCCAGCATCTCGTCGAGACGCAGGATGCCGCTCGAGATTCGCTTGGTGGGCACGATGCGCTCGAGTCCTACGTCGAAGTTGGCGACCTCGAGACCTGTTGACGAAATCGCAAACGGAAACTCGTTGGCGACGTACCCGGAGCCACGGTACTTGACCACCCGGAAGGTGCGGACCGAGGTCCGCTGTTCCATCTGATGGTCCAGTAGAATGATGCAGTCCGCCAGCGACTGCATGAACGCGAGGGCGATCTCCGGGCTCACCGTGGACGCGGTGACGATGCCGGTCAGGCTGTGCCGCGACAGGAGCTCGTGGATCCGGTACATCTCCCGGCGCTGGGATTGAGGGTCGGGAAGGAGGCCGAGCAGCACGTCGATCCCGTCGAACACGATCCGCTTCGCCCCGGTTTCCTTGATGCGATGCTCGATCAGGGTCAGCAGCCCCGTGAGATCGAAACTGCCGGATTGCACTGAGTCGGGCGACAGCCGGCCATCGATCAACGTGAGCTGCGACGCGCTCCGCCCCCGCTTCTCGGTCAGGCCGCCGATGTCCCAATCGAACGATGCGGCATTGTGCAGGATGTTATGGGAGTTCTCTTCGAAGGCGATGAGGATACCGGCCTCGTTGAAGAGGCGCGCGCCATTCACCAGCACCTGAAGGGCAAACACCGTCTTTCCTGATCCGGCCGTGCCCATGACCATGGTCTCGCGGCCGCTCGGCAAGCCTCCGAGGGTGATCCTGTCAATCGCCTCAATACCCGTCCGCGCCTTGTGCAGACCCAACGTGCGATGGCTCTTCTTTCGCTGTGCCATGCCGAACAGTTCTCCGTTTGAGATCGATCGCGGCGGGTCCAAGCGTCAGGGCACGGGCGTTCGTCCGGGGACTCGGATCCTCTGATCCACAAGCTCTGCCCAATGTGCGCCCATTTTCGCCGTCTTGCGAGGAGTCGCCATGAAAACAGGGCTATCTGCTGGCGATAGCCCCGCTTGGTTCAGGTGACGTTGCTGGTTCAAGCAAGCGAACGTCCTCGAAGGACAGCGGGCTAGTCGGCAGCCTCCGCCGGCTGGCGGCCAGCCATGTAGCGCAGCAGCCGCACGGTCGTGTCCCGTAGCTCGCTACGCGGCACGACGACGTCGACCATTCCATGCTCGAGGAGGAATTCAGCCGTCTGAAAGCCTTCAGGAAGGTCCTGGCCGATCGTCTGCTTGATCACGCGCGGCCCGGCGAACCCGACGACCGCCCCCGGCTCGGCGATGATCACGTCCCCCTGCATCGCGTAGGACGCCGACACGCCGCCCGTGGTCGGATTCGTGAGAATGGACACGAACGGCACCCCGACCTGCTGGAGCCGGGCAATCTCCACCGACGTCTTTGCCATCTGCATCAGCGAGAGCACGCCTTCCTGCATCCTGGCCCCCCCCGACGCGGAAACGATGATCAGGGGGACCCCTTTGGTCGCGGAGCGCCGGGTGAGCCGGGCAATCTTCTCACCTACCACCGATCCCATCGAACCGCCCATGAAGGCGAAATCCATCACGGCGAGATCGACCGGCATGCCGTCGAGCCGGGCATAGCCGCTGCGCACCGCCTCGAGCGGCCCGGCCTTCTTCATGGCGAGCTCGAGGCGCTCCCGATAGTGCTCGAACCGCAATGGGTCGGCCGAGCGGAGATCAGGATCGAGCTCGTGCCAGGAGCCCTCATCCACCAGCAGATCGATGTACTCTTGGGCACTGATGCGGCGATGGTGGCCGCAGTTGGGACAGACGTTGAGACCCTGAACGAACCGCTCTTTGATATCGGTATGGCCGCACTCGTCGCATTTCTCCCAGGCGTCGGCGGGGATTTCCAGCCGAACCCGCTCGACCGTGCGGGGCTTACGTTCCTTTTTGAACCAAGCCATTCGGGCCATGGTAGTGAGTGGAGAGGGGGACAATTTGGGACTGGCTCCCGCCGTCCGCTAGGGCCGGATGCATAAACTATTGCTAGAGATCAACATAGCCTGACTGGCGCGACTCCCAACTGATCCGCAACGCGATTCCGGCGGCGATGAAGCACGTCACGAGAAAGGAGCCGCCGTACGAAAAGAACGGCAGGGGGATGCCGGTAATGGGCAACAGGCTCACGGTCATGCCGATGTTCTCGACCATGTGCGAGAACAGGAGCGCCGTGCACCCGAAGACGCACAGGCTGGAATACGGGTCGGTGGCGCGGCGCGCGATCCGCAGCAGTCCGGCGAACAGCGCCCCGAACAGCGCCAACGCGACCACCACGCCGACGAACCCCAGCTCCTCTCCGATCACCGAGAAAATGAAGTCGGTCGGCTGGGCGGGCAGGAATGCGAGCCGTTTCTGGCTCCCGAGGGTGAAGCCCTTCCCCAGGAACCCCCCGGACCCGATCGCCACCTTGGACTGGATGACGTGCCACCCCGTGGCGCGCGGGTCCACCTCAGGATTGAGAAACGCGAGCAGGCGGTTCTGCTGATAGGGGGCGAGATGCCTCCAGAAGGGCAGCGCGATCACTCCCATCACGACGTTGCCCAGCATGACCGCGAGTCCTTCCCACACGTAGGGCCGCCACCACAACAGCAGCCCGAAGAGCAAGACGATCCAGGCGCCCCATGCGACGGTCGAGAACGCGAGCACGAGCCCGATGACGGGGGAGGCGAGCAGCAAGAGGATGGTCGGCTTGGTGCCGCCCCAGAACAGCATCGAGAAGAGGATCGCCACGAACACGAGCGCGCTGCCCAGATCCGGCTGCAGCAGAACGAGCAGGCACGGCACCCCGGCGACGACGCACGGATAGACGAGCTCCCGCAAGGTCGTGGGGCCCTCGCGCCGCTCCGCCAACCAGCGCGCCAGCATGAGCATCACGGCCAGCTTCGCCAGCTCCGACGGCTGCCCGATACGGACGCCGCCGATGCTGATCCATGAATGGCTGCTCGCGGCGGTGCCCGCACCGGTTCCCACGAACAGGGTGATGAGCAGCACGAAGACGCTGATGCCGTACGCGTAGGGCGTCGCCCACTCGAGCAGGCGCGGTGAGACCCGGTACATCGCCAGCATCGTGACGAGACCGCAGCCCAGCCAGATCAGCTGCCGGTGCCACAGCGCCGTGGCGAACGTCGGCACGTCGGTCTGGCCGGCGGAATACACCGCCGCGAGACCGTACGCGGCGAGCGCGACGATAACCGCCGTCAGCGGCCTATCGAGTTCCCGGAGGGGCGGTCGCATTCGTCGTGTCGGGAGGAGGGGGCGTGAGCATCGTGTCGGGTGCGGCGCCGGGCAGCAACTCCATCGGATGGGGGGCCGTGTCGGCCGGCAGCGTCAGCT